>JBAUFP010000105.1:0-8918 GCA_049679205.1 bacterium
ATGATTAGATTATATTGAAAATCAAATAGCGTGTCAACAGCAGAACATCGAGACGAATACGAACTACGAATCACGAATACGATATCCAGGGCATCAGATAATCAGAGCATCAGGAAGCAGGATATCGCGTTGAAATAATGAAGTCGTTTGAAGGTTTGGAAAGACGATACGATGGTCGAATGTCGGTTTCGACGGGCGTTTGTGCTCGAAGCCTTTTACTATGCGCGTTTCCACGCATACTTTCCAGCGAATGACTCAATGACATAGTGACTCAATAACACGCATCGTGGAGCAGTTTCTGTGTACGCAACTCCTGTTCTCAGTGTATACGAATACGAACTACGAATCACCAATACGATGTATATTGACGCGCCCATTTATCGCAGTATAATTACCACAACAACTTGAAAGGAGGAATATGGCAAGACTACTGGTAATATCTATTCCTTTCCTTCTATATGCCGGTACTGTTGGTAAGATAGCCGGCCGCGTCTTTGACGCGGAAAGATACGAACCTCTAGTTGCGGTTGATGTCTATATCGAAGAACTGGCGGCAGGTGGTGCTACAGATGTAGATGGCTACTTTTTTATACTGAACATTCCACCCGGTACGTATGATGTTGAAGCTTCAATGATCGGTTACCGCACTGAAATAAAGCAATCGGTTCAGATTTTTGCTGATCGCACAACGAATGTAGACTTCAGACTAGACCCGACAATTATCGAGATTGAAACTCCGGTCGTGGTTATTGCTAAAAGACCGATTATTGAGATCGACATGACTTCGAAAGAGGCGCGCATAACGAGAGATCAATTCGACATAACACCGGTTGAGAAACCGACCGAAGCAATCGCTCTGCAAGGTGGCGTTACCACTGATGCGGCTGGTGAATTGCATATCAGGGGAGGTCGGAGTGGTGAACTGGCATATTATATCGAAGGTATTGAGGTATCAAATGCACTGTTGGGCAGTGCCCCAGTGCTGAACAAGAATCTCATTTCGGAGATGTCTCTGCTTTCCGGTACGTTTAATGCTGAATACGGCAATATTATGAGCGGCGTTGTGAATATTATCACACCCGAAGGCGGCAGAAAGATTTCTTCGAATATTGAGTATACGTCTTTCATGATTAATCCTTCACCCTACCGCAAGAAGGACTGGATAAATGACATAGATTCTACGTATTATGATGCCCATCGAGTGATTGATCCGTTATTTCCGGGTGATACCGCGACCATATCTGAATATGAAATACCTAATCTAAGGCAAGCACGAGATGTGCCTTTCTTGGGTGAGATCAACGCGAGTGCGGAAGGCCCTATTCCCCTTGATCGAGCAACGCGTTTCTTCGTTGCCGGCAACTATGCAAATCACGAATCCTATCTTCCTTCTGGCTATGATTTGTCGCGTTCGGTGAACGGTAAGTTGACCCGTCGATTTGGCACAAATATAAAAATGCTGGTTGATCTCCAATACGTTGACGGTGAGTCCCAGCGCTATAATCATCTGTATAAGTATTTGTACGAAAACTATCTTGTCGGCCGCGATAAGAGCCTCAGGGGAATTGTCGGGTTGAATCATGCACCGGTTGGGAACTTCTTCTATAATTTGCGTTTCGGTTACATCCAGGATAAATTCGAAACCAAAGTGCCTGATGACACCTCGGACATATCAGGTACTATTGAAGAACCGATCCGCGACAACTATTCAGAATTCTATATATCAGGCTACCCGCAGTACCGGCAAGAGGTGACCACGAAAAATTACATACTCAAGGCTGATTTCAACTGGCAGCTCGGTAGGATACACAATCTCAAGTTTGGTGGTGAGCAGAGTTTCTATGAGTTCGAGCTTGCGAATCGCCAGCAGCTGTTCCCGCGTACCCCGATAGTATACCAGCAGTACGAGAAAAGGCCGCGTGATGGAGCGATATTCGTACAGGATAAAATCGAGCACAAGTACCTGGTCGTGAATGCTGGATTGCGCTTTGATTACAGTTATGCCAATGCAGTAATGTGGGAGGATATCGAAGACCCCACTTCCGAAGCCACTGATGTTGGAGTGAAGTACCAGGTTTCTCCGCGGCTCGGCTTGTCGCACCCGATAACCGATAACGCAATGCTGCATTTTGCCTACGGTCATTTCTTCCAGATGCCTCCTTATGAGATCATGTATTTCAATAGTGGCTACATTGAGAGTCCCGAGGATATTCCGCGTTACGGTTTAGTTGGAAACCCCCGCGTGTTGCCTCAGCGAACAACGGCGTACGAAGTCGGGATCAAATATGCACTTCGGGAAATATACGGTATTGATGTTACGTTGTTCTCCAAAGACATAAAGAACCTACTGGCGACTACTGAAGTGCGGATCTTCCCTTATGATTACATTATCTACACCAACGAAGATTTCGGCAGCGTCCAGGGAATCGATATAACACTGAAACGGGATATCGTGTCCAATTTCGGTTTTAACATTAACTATACCTATCAAGTTGCGCGCGGCAACCGTTCTTTCGCGATGCAGGGTTTCTTTGATGTATATACTGGACTGCCTGAGCGCATGAGAGAGTACTACCTCGATTTTGACCGTAGACACACTCTTTCCAGTACGTTCCAGTATAGGTTCAGCAGACTGGGCAGCGTGGGTATGAATTTCCGAATGGCGAGCGGGCTTCCTTATACACCGTATATTAGCGAAGGTGTTGTGGTTGAAGAAAATTCCGCACGTATGGCTTGGTCCTACTCGCTTGACGTCTTGATACACCAGGCAGTCCGGCTGGGGCCTGCCCTGTTCGATTTCTTTGTCAGTGGTACCAATCTCACCGATACGAAGAATCCGCTGTATGTTTATCCGCGCAGTGGCGAGCCATGGGAATCAGGTGACGTAACGGGTGGTTTGATGGGTTCTCAAGACTACATAATCGACCCCTCGAATGTGGGACCGAGAAGAACAATCAAAGCCGGTGTGAGAATAAAGGTATGAAAAAGGAGCTGCTATGTTCTTAATCATTTTTTTGCTACTGTATCCAGAGGCCGATAAGGCAGTGGGTGTGTCTGACAAAGGCGAACTATCAAATGTGACATCTAATTTCGGATTGATCGCGAATCTTCATTACTTCACACCTGCGTTTCACTGGCCGAATCCTGCGCCGTTTCAACACCAGTATTCTCCAGGGTTTGGCATTCTTGCGGCGCGCAATGATACAGTGATCGAATCTTTCCTTAACCTCGCAAATCCCGAATGGGCGCCATTGGAAGGTTCTTTTGGAACACTTTATTCGGGTACGGTCATAACTCCGGATGGCACGCCGATTATGGCTACGTCCGACGACATGGAGACTTGGCCAGTAGTCGGCGGCAATCCTACGTGGCCTGGGCCGTACCGTAAGGATAGTACAGGACAGCAAGTAATAGGCGAATTCACCTCGGACCAGGATCTATTTTGTGTGTTCAATGATCAAACCGTGTTCGGACTACAGGTTAACCAGTCTTCGTATTCCTACGGGCGTATCTATGCTCAGGATTTTCTTTTCTACGATTTCAGTATCTACAGCACGAGTAATACCTCAATTGACAGTGTATATCTTGGTTTTCGTGGTAATTTCCGTTGCGACTATGATATGCAGGATTACATTGGTCTGTACCGGGATTCGGTGGTGACCTTTGTATACTATTGGGATGCTGATGGTGTGCCGTTCGAGCCTTGGGAATCAGTCGGCATGATAGGTGTGGGTTTTCTTAATCAGCAGGCTGATAACTTTCACTATTACCGCAAACAAGATGAACCGGTCGACGACTTCCGTCTATTTCCGATCATCACTTCTGACCCAACCAGTCCACATATCGATTCGAGCCTCTATTTCCACGGTACAAACATTCATATCGATGATCCTGGTCTAGTGCAGTCTCTGCCGCCCGAATCTACCAGCGCATATAACTATATTATTTCAACCGGACCGAAGAGCATTTTGCCTGATGATACGCTGCAATTCACGGTCGTTGTTATATGCGGAGAGGATTCAGCGGATCTCTTTGATAATCTTAGTACGGCACTTACCATGGCTGATAATCATTTTCTAGGTAGTGGTTCTCCCACGCCCCCAATTATACAGGCAGTAGCAGACTATAGAAAGGTCACGCTCTACTGGGATACGGAACCTTCGGAATCTTCGACCGATATCCTCACGGGCAAGAGCGATTTTGAAGGGTACAAGATATACCGGAGTGAAGACCAGGGTGTGACCTGGGGCAGAGCGATTACTAATCTGTATGGCAGTGTGGTCGGTTATGTTCCACTCGCACAGTTCGACCTGATTGACAGTATTGAGGGCGTTGACCCGGCATTTCCCTATCAATCACTGGGTAAGGAGACCGGGTTGAAACATACCTTCATTGACACCACGGGCTACAATGGTATTGAATACTGGTACTGCGTTGCGGCTTATGACCAGGGTAATCAAAATCCTGATTCGCTCGAACCATCATATGAGAATTCCAAAGGCAGACCAAGCGCGCCGAATGTCGTCGCCGCCACACCGGCTCCGAGGCCGTCCGGTTATGTTTCTGCGTATATACTTGGCGGTGATACACTCACGCCGATCGGAGCCCCGTGTGAAGGGCTGGCCATGGTAAACATCCTCGATCCCGCACAAGTTACGTCTCATACCTACCGGGTAACTTTCAATGATACTGTAATCAATGATACACTCATTACGACCTTCAATTTGTTTAACGTGTCGACCGAGGAGACGTTGTTTTACGAAAGCGAACTGTCCGATTCATCCCTCGACAACATCCCTGTTATAGATGGCTTTAGATTGGTTCTGTTCAACAGCGGAAGCGGCGTGAAATCGATGGGTTGGACACAGATCAGCAATGATACGTGTACGTTCGAGTGGTACACCGGGTATCTTGGGCCAATGGCGGGTGAGGCCTACGTTAGTGGAGCATCTGATTTTCGGGTGGTAGTTGATCATGTCAACCCTGCCACGGTCGGCATCATAGATGGGTTCGGTGGTGCGCATCCGCCGATTCAGATACCGATACGCATATACGATGTCACGGATTCCCTGAATATCGTTGATGTGAGCAACCTCGGTTGGCTCGTTGACTATGCTTATGCTTTCCCTGGGGACACGACTCATTTCGGCCCGCAGGGCTGGGATTTGATCCCGGGCGGTGCGGGCTATAATCCTTTCCCGGAGTGGGTGATAGCCGGGTTTGTTGACCAGATAGGTTGTGAAAATGCTAACGGTGATGCCGTTTATTTCGCCACGCAGAATGGCGATAGTACGGCGATTCCGCCATCTGAGGGTGATGAATATACGATCATAACGTTCAAGCCATTTTCTCCGTCGATTGAATATGAATTCACCGTTGTCCCACCCGCTATCGATTCTACAGGAATAGACTTGGAAGGCGTCACTGTCGTCCCCAATCCTTATATCCTACATTCGAAATATGAGAGCACACCTTACGACCGCCGGATCATGTTTACGAAACTGCCTGAACAATGTGAGATTCTTATTTATAATGTGGCTGGTGAGCACATATATACTATTGAACATAATAACAGTCTTGGCTACGACTATTGGGATCTGCGAACAAAGTTCGGGGTGGAAGTCGCCTACGGAATGTATGTCTTCGTTGTGAAAACCGAGAACGGTACTAAGGCAAAAGGCAAATTTGTGATTATCAAATAGGGAGGAAAGATGAGAAACATTCCGCATGGAAAAATAATAGCTGTTCTACTTCTGGTAATGACAGCCACACTGAGTTTCGGCTTCAACAAGGTCGGCACTACTGCGGCACCCTTTTTGAAAATCGAGTACGGCGCACGACCAGTAGGCATGGGTGGTACATTCGTGGCCTTAGCTAATGATCCCGCCGGTATATACTACAATCCAGCCGGCATCGCTGAGGTGAAGAGCACGCAGTTCATGGGTGGTTATACGGTATGGTTTGCCGATCTTAAATATAACTATGCCACTTTTATCTTACCTACTTCGCGTGTAAACTTTGCACTCTGGGGTTCATTTCTTTATAGCGATGCTATTCCGGTTACGACGGTTGAGCATCCAGAGGGCACCGGTCAAAAATTCACCTATGTTGATGGTCTGCTCGGTTTCACCGTGTCGGCTCTTCTTTCTGACCGTCTGTCCGTCGGAATATCAGGCAAGTACATTCAACAGAAATTATACAATGAGAGCGCTTCCACGTTTGCCCTCGATATCGGTTCAATCCTGCGCACGCCGCTAAAGGGTGCCCGTCTCGGTATGTGTCTGGCAAACTACGGCGGCCGCATGCAGCTGTTTGGCAACGATTTGATAATTCAAACTGATCCGTGGCCTGAATTCACTGGTAATCCTGAAGTGGAAGCGAGACTTACTACAGAATCCTTCCCTCTGCCGCTTGCCTTTAAACTTGGTATCGCGCTTGACTTAGTTGGTGCCGGAGAAGCATTCTTCGAAAGTAAAGATCACCGCATTACGCTCGCGGTTGATGGTATCCACCCGAATGACGGCGAAGAAAAAGTACAGGTCGGTGTTGAGTATGCTTTGTATGACATGCTCTTTCTCAGGGGTGGCTACAAAATAAACTATGATACCCAGAAGTATACAGGTGGGGCAGGTATGAAATTCAGTATTGGACAAAGAGTATTTGCGGTCGATTACGCTTATGTTGATATGGATGTTTTGGACGCGACCCATCGCATTTCGCTAATGATCGGCTTTTAACATACAGGGCACTTGGGGCAATTTGAGGCAATTGATGGCAGTAAACGGCAATGATAAGGCAATTCCCCCGCACTTTCCTACGAAAGTGCGGGGCACTGAATTTTATGGCCAAATCGAAGATTTGGATAAAATCCGTGAATGCAATTGGTGGCACTTGAAGGCTACGGCAATTCAGGGCAAGACGCTGTAAAGTAATGCAGAGCACGAATTCGTATGACGCAAGACGTAACCTTTTCGGTCGATACGGGTATCGTAACCGAAAAACGTTGAAATGGGTGTTTTGACTTTTTTGTGGAAGGAGGTTTTATGGATAGACGGGGTTTTTTAAAGACGTTGGGATTTCTGGCTCCGGTTGCGATTTTCTTCGGAAAGATTCCCAAATTACTGTGGGCCGGGAAGTTGGAACATGGAAAAAAGAACTTCTGGCAGAACGGTGATTTTAAGCAGCCTTCGGTTGATATGTCGGGTTACAGGAATGGCGTTATCAAAGCGAGAATTGATGATGAATGGCAGGAATTCAAAATACGCAGTGGAAGTGATAATTTCGTGAAATGGAACGCAGAGAAGCGGATCGAGTTTCTCGAACGGATTAAGACCGGGAAGATGCCGGAGTTGGGTGGTCCGCATTCGGGTGCGGTCGCGACTTATGGTTTGGGTCGTCTTGATTCAAAATTCACCTTGAACAATGCCATAAAAGGTATTGGTCTGGCGCCAAAGGATGAAAACATCGATAAGGCGATCGGCCGTTTGCGTGAAACTTTTGAGAGCTCGATGTCAGAAAAGATGGATGTCCTGAAATCTTTTTATGAGAATACGGATTTCGTCGACTGGCGCAAGCAAACTTCTCTCGAGCTATACGCAACGCCAGAATTTGAGACCCATACATTCTTGAACGTGATGGACAATCCCATTGCGACTTTGGTATTTCTCGACATTCCATCGATCGAGTTACGGACAATTGCACGTATCGTGCATCCAGACGACAAGACTGCCTTGCCTTCTGAGAAGAAGTTGCTGGAGTTCGTCAATCTCGCTCATTCCTATATGCATGGCGAGTTCCCGCGCCTTTATCCGTTACTGTTGTTCTACATTATTGAGGAGTTTGATAACACACCGGGTCGCATGCGCGGTATCCGGGTGGTACCGGAACGAAAAGAATAGATACAAACAAGAGGGCTCAAGATGGCTTAAGAAGGCTCAAAGATGGCGATTAAAGGCTACCGAGGGCTGAGAGAACGTTTTTCCATAGCCTTTCATAGCCTTCTCGAGCCCTTTATCAGCCCTCTTCACCCTTCTAAGACAAGGAGGTTTTATGAGGTTCTTTGTAATTGGTTGTTTGGTTTCTAGTATGCTCTTCGGGCAGGTACTGTATGAAGAGCATTTCACCGGTGGTGCCATGCAGTTAGATTGGCATCCTTGGTTCTATGATTCATTGGGGATTGGTGATAGCATGCATGTGCTGGCTGATCCGACCACGCCCGGTGGTGACGGCTGGGTTGGAGTAATCTCGAACGAGTACATGAGCACGGCTGGTCTGACCTACGCCGGAGATCCGGTCATGGATGATTACTCGATCGAGGCATGGATCTATACCGTGGTCAGTGCGGCGGCCGGTCCATATAACGGAATCGCCATGCGTTGCGATATGGATTCAGGTTTTTACTACCGGCTCGTGTCAGATTTCGACAACAGCGGAAGGTTACGCTTGGGTATGTATGACGGTAGCACCTTTCCTGTTGTAATAAGAGATTGGAGCGCGGGTGAGATACCAGGCGGCGTACCAGCTGCTTCATCCTGGCATAAACTAAAGCTGAAGATAATCGCCGATTCGATATGGGCGTACTTTGACGATGTCATGCTCCCTGATTGTCCGTTCATCGATAACACCATTCCCAAAGGTTATTTCGGGGTGTACACGTTTAACATGGCGGCCGCTGATTCCACCAAGTGTGATGATATAATTGTGATGGCTGAAGGCACGGGCATTGCCGAGTACCGGACCGAAACCCCCGATCTCATTAGCGTTCAGCCAAATCCCTTTAATCTGATAACGGATATCAGATTTCAGATGACAGATGACAGGGTGCACCTTATGGTCTACGACGCATCCGGTCGGATGGTGAGAGATTTCGGTCAGTTATCAGATATCGGTCATCAGCAATCGGTCAGATGGGATGGCCG
>JBAUFP010000106.1:0-2044 GCA_049679205.1 bacterium
ATCATGATCAACAAGTTCCTCGGTTATGAACGAAACCCGTATACCAATGCTAGTTTTTATGCTGAACCACTGATTACTGGCGGTTGGAATAGCAGCAGCTGGTTGCAGATAAATCTCGAAGCGATCCGTGGTTTCTTTGAGTACGGTTTGGGCAAGAACCCCGCACATCAATACAGGATTATATCAGGTAGTGTCTATCCTGGTTGTCCGTGGTCTTCGGGTCCAAGCGCACAAGGTTTGGTTCAATATTTTTACAGTCTCGGCTGGCTGCCAGATACGTTGAACCCGTATGACAGCACTTATTGGAACAGTGGTTCGGCATCAGGCATTAACACAGTGATCAATTCTGGTGCTTTTTTTGTACAGCATCAAGCCACCGGAAGTGAAACTGGCTGGCTTCATCCTGCATATTCGATCAACGACTTGTATGGTCTCAACAACAACATGTTTCCATTTGTAAATTCCACGGACGCCTTGACCGGGAAATTCGTTTGGGGATCAGAGTGTTTTACAGAGAGGTTTCACCGCATAAGCAACGGTGCATTGGGTTTGAATGCCGCAACTGAAGTGGGATATTCGTTTGTCACGGATGTTTATCTATGGGGGTTGATCGATGGAATGTGGCAAGAATTTCTTCCTGATTATCCAGGATATGGTCCTCAGGTGTTAGGCTATAGCAATCTTAGGCCAAGTATGGCGATGACTTCGGCAAAGTACTTCCTCCAACAATCGAGTTGGCCTTCTAACCCGCAGCAGAAAACGGCTACATATCATCTGTACCACCATCACGGCGATGCGTTCACGACCCTGTATGCGGAGATGCCTCAGTATCTGACCGTTATCCACGATTCAGTAGTGCCTGCCGGCCAGAACACTTTCGCGGTTAGCGCTGACGATAGCTCGGTCGTCGCACTGACCGTAGATGGTGAGATCATTGGCGTTGCCGAAGGCACTGGTTTACCTGTTAATGTTGATATCCAACCTCAGGCAGCAGGCGCGACTATGAAGGTCACGGTTACCAAGGCGAATTATTACCGCTATGAAGAGGACGTGTCTGTTGTGCAGGTCGGCGTGTCTGAAGCCGAAGCTATCAAGAACGCACCGACTGAATTCTCAGTTAAAAACGTAACGCCCAATCCATTTATGGACAATACGGTAGTATGCTACGGATTGCCATTAAGGGCCATAACCAAGGTTGCGATCTACGACGTTGGAGGTAAGTTGGTTACGATACTACATGATGCCGTCCAGCAACCTGGTTGGCATACAATAGGCTGGAATGGGGGAGATGCGAAAAATCTGAAGTCCCCCTCCGGTATATACTTCTGCGAAATCCAGAGCGAAGCTTCTCGTATTGTCAAGAAACTAATCCTACTTAAATAACCTCACTCCGTCATTCTGGTAATTCTGAGATTGACAGAGCGTGTTGTGTCAATGTTAAGAATAGCGTCTAATGCAATTGGTGTTGCTGGTAGCACACTATTTTCGAAGTTATGTATCGTGGCGGAAAACTGGCAATTCTGGTATTCTGTAATTACCAGAATACCAGAATGCGGAGAGCTGGGTAAAAAAATAGGGGAGACCCCACTCACTCATTCGCGCGGGTGAGTGGATTCTCCCCATCCGAAATTTCTTTGCTTACCTGATTAACAGGATCTTTTTCGTGGCGGTATAATCATAGGCCGACAATTCTACTAAGTAGATGCCGCTTGCCAACGGGTGATTAGCTTGGTCTGTGCCATTCCACTGTACCGATAACTGATGACCGATAACAGATGACAGTGCAAAATCCTTTGCCAGCCAAGTGCCGAGGTGGTTTGTGCTTCTTTGATGAAACGTCGTTTGGCAACGGCGTTTCGAGTCAAGTCCTGAGGCAGGAATTTCAAAGCGACGGTTCTTTTCAGTTTAATGTCTTCGGCCTTATATACAACACCCATGCCCCCGCCGCCGATTTTCTCTAGTAACTTGTAGTGCGATATGGTCTTGCCTATCATCCGATTTCCCTGTTTACTACTATTGCGCGAATTATAATATGGCGTGGTTG
>JBAUFP010000107.1:0-2106 GCA_049679205.1 bacterium
AGATGGAAGAGGAAACAAAACGCTTTAAGGAATACCGTGATAAGGTCATCAAAGAAGTGCTCGATAGCGTACCACGATGCTACGTGAATGGGCATCCAGTTCAGAGATTACCCAATAATGCGCACTTCCGGTTCGACGGGATTGAAGGCGAATCACTACTCCTTTCGTTCAAGGAAAAGAATATCGCCGTATCAACCGGTTCGGCGTGCAGCTCCAAAACCCTCGAACCCTCTCATACGCTTATTGCTTTAGGGCTTTTGCACGAGGAAGCGCATGGCTCGTTGGAAATCACTTTTGGCAGGTTCAATAAGGATAGCGACGTGGATGCGATTCTGGAAGTTCTTCCTGATATAGTAAGCCGTTTAAGAAAGCTATCACCTTTATATAAAGAGGAGGCTTAGTATGAAATCCACTCAGTATAGTGATAAGGTTCTGCATCATTTTAAAGAGCCACGGAATGTCGGAACACTAGAAGGCGAAGATGTTGCGGTCGGCAGGGTTGGCAATCCGGTATGTGGAGATTTAATGGAATTCTACATAAAAGTGAAAAAGGACCGGATCGAGGACATAAAGTTCAAAACCTTCGGCTGCGGTTCAGCAATCGCCACGGCAAGCATGATTACTGAATTAGCCAAGGGTAAGACTATAGACGAAGCACTAAAAATCACGCGGCAGGATGTAGCTGACGAACTCGATGGTCTGCCGCCGATAAAAATGCATTGTTCGAATCTGGCCGCAGATGCCTTGAAAAATGCCATCAAGAATTATCAGGAAAAGCAGAAACCGAAACCGAAAGAAGAAACAGGTCTCCAACGGGAAAAAGGGATCACTGGTCTGGACGAATTTGCCGGCCGCGGAGTATACGCAGAAGTCGATGATCTGTTACAATTCAAAGACAAAAGGGTAATGATCCTAGAGCGTGGCAAGCGCTCAATGGAGATTGCATATGAACTCACCAAATTAACGCCGCGTGTGATCTTTGTCACTAAGAACAAAAGCCTGACACCGGACACGCAATCGGAGACGCTTATACAGTCAAATGTGAAAATACTCTACGAATCAGAGGTTCTTGAGATAAGGGGGTTGAACACCGTGGAGAAAGTGCTGATACATGATTTGAATGAGGATGAAGAATACGAGCTGTTTGTGGATACTATTATTGATCTAAAGCAGAAGTAGCGAGCACCCAGGCAAATTACCGAGGAAGCCGTGGCGCAAGAAAACATACAGAAAGTCCGCATCAGGATCTCCGGCATGACGTGTGCAATGTGCGTCGAGACTATCGAAAAAGCACTTAATAAGATTACGGGTGTGAAGAGCGTTACGGTAAATCTTGGAAACGAAACCGCGATCATCGCATATGACAGGAGTTTGACGAACATCAGTGAATTGTATAAGACAATTCAGGATACCGGGTATGGCGTGGTCAATGAAAATGCCGCGTTGAAGATCGGAGGCATGACGTGTGCAACATGCGTCAACACCATCGAGAATGCCATGAAGAACAAAGATGGCATCATCAGTGTAAATGTCAACCTGGGCGCGGAAAAAGCATACGTAACATTTAATTCCAGTGTTTTAAACATACCGGACATGAAGAAGGCAATTGAGGATGTTGGATATCAGTATCTCGGACTCGAAGGCGAAGAAACTGAAGAGCTAGAAAAATCAGCACGTATGAGAGACCAGAGAGGAAAGCGCACACGGTTCATCTTGGGATTCGCCGTAGGCATTCCATTGATGGTTTTGATGTACCTGGGTATCGAGCTGCCTTTTTCCATGGCCTATTTCATGCTCGTGGTAACAACCCCCGTCTTTGCATATATCAGCTACCCTATTTTCAGAGCGGCGTACCGAGCGGTAAAGAATAAGAGCCTCAACATGGATGTCATGTATTCCATGGGCATAGGTGTGGCATTTGTCGCAAGCCTAATGGGTACATTTGAGATTATCCTCACCAGGGAATTCCTCTTCTATGAAACCGCACTCATGCTCGCTTCGTTCCTTACATTCGGCAGATATTTAGAGTCGAGGGCAAAAGGCAAGACTTCGGAAGCGATAAAGAAACTCATCGGGCTCCAGCCCAAACAGGCGACAGTAATACGT
>JBAUFP010000108.1:0-3392 GCA_049679205.1 bacterium
GGCAAACATCGCTGTGTCATCAAGCCCGCGGGTCTTGAGAATTTCGCGGACGCCGAAGTTTGAATGCAGTTTGAGAGTTTCCCACTCCTGATCGGTTAATCGCTGTATCTTGTTGATTAGATCTTTAGGGATTTCTACCTTACCAATATCATGCAGTATCCCAGATGTCCCGAGCCGCGCCAGGCTTTTTTTATCGAGTCCGATTCGTTGCCCAAGGGCCAGCGAGAGAATACCGACATTCAAGGAGTGGTTAAAAGTGTATTCATCAAAATTCTTGATGGTTGTCAGGGCCATGATCCCAAACTCATCACGGGAGATAGAATCGACCAGACTGTACACAATACGGCGTGAACTCTTCACGTCTACCGGTCTGCCAGTCCACAGATTTTGCATAAGATTCTTCGTTACCTTCAAGGCCTTGAAATAAGTCTTCTTTGTGAATTCACTCTCCTCCATCAGTTCTTCTTGTTCCTCGCCTGCTTTCAGGAATTCCACCTTTATGTGTGGGTATCTTTTAAGCACGAATTGCTTCAAGAATGAGACTTTATCCGCCTTGAAAATATCGGCAAAGTCGATTATTTCTTGCTGGATCATGCCCGGGAGAAAGGTTATTGACTTAATACGCAGACTCTTCAGTTGATTATTCAAAAAAGTAAGATTTGCATAGTTGCCGATTTCGTATTTCAGACGCTGTTTGTTGAAGAAGATATAATCCCGGTACCGCACGAACTCAAGGCTTGAAATCGTTGTGAATTGGTTTTCGATGAAATCAACGAATTTCTTTGCGCAGTTTATGACGACATCATTGTTGATATCATAGACTTGAACTGCCTTGAATAATGGATAGAGTAGACCAACGATAGTTTTGCCAGCGATGTATATGTTCATGCGGGTTTCCCCTTCAGAGCCGTTTCACATGCTGCCTTAATGTCCTTACCCCTTTTTTCCGCACCCTTTCTTAATATCTCGAGAGATTGTTCGCTGGCAATTTGGCTAAGGGCCATTGCTGCTAAACGGCGCATCACACGGTATTTCTGCCGGCCAAACCACTTCCGCTTAAACAGTAGATTTTTCATGACCTGCACTAGATTATGATCCGCATTCGCCGTAAGGTAGTTAAAATATTCCCGTTGCTCGGCAAAACCGAGGCCGAGAAAATTCTTGCTCTTTATCTTATCGAGCAATACCGGATAAACCTGAGGATATCTAAGTCTGCCCAGGATACGTAAAGCCTTGATCCGTGCTTCTTGGGACGGATCGGTCATATATTTCACGATGAGATCGGGCTGTTTAATGCTACCCAGAGTTTCTATCACCTCAAGCCTGACTCTTTCGTCGGGATGGTTAACCAGAGGTTCGAGTGGCTTTTCCGAACCACTCGCCTTCATGATTCCCAGGATCGCCACGGCATTGACCAATACTCCCGTGTCGTCGCTTTGCAGGAATTCAGCAACGGGTGCAGAATCGTCTTGAGCAATATATGCGATTCTATGTCTCATTGCATTCAGCCGTTCGGTCCGTTCAATGAACGGCATTAGTTGCATCAGAAAAGGGATCGATTTTTTACTGAAAAAGCCGATGAATGCCAGAAATTCATTAAACAACTCGTTCTGTGGTATATTGAGTACACTCCTGAAACCCAAAATCGTGGTGGCATTCTCAAAACGTTCAAGAAAACTTATTTCCGGATAATCTCTGAGTTTATATGCAATCCGGCGCGCATTATAGAAATCCTTAAGGTTAACGCAATTCTCAAGGATTTCGATCAAGCCTTCGATAACTTCTTGCGAACGTTCGGTATGTAGAAAATCCGTTAGCGTTTTAATTACCATTGGAAGGATTGCCATTCTCTCTTCTTCGGTTATGCTCTTCATCAGATTTTTTACTTCTTCCGGTTTGAGATCAGGAATGATGACTGCATCGATGTCGATTTTTTCCCTCAATATGAGCTGTTTTAGTTTCTCGTCATAATCAACGTATTCCACTGGTACATCAGGTATTCGATAATCCAAGACCTCCTCTTCCTCAACAACATAGAACGTAATGTGTGTAAAATTACACTCCCAGAGTCCCAAAGCGATATCATACTCTTTTGTCGGTTGACCGATGACATCGAGGAATAGTAGCAGTTCATCGGATGTCAGACCGCCGATAAACTCTACGTTTCGTACGCCGTCCTTGAATAGCTTGAACGCGATGCTCAAATCCATCTCTTCTTCTTTGTAGACGACCCGATTGCCATGGAGCATAGTGAATTTTTCGACCTCGAAAGCCAGCTGGTTGTATTTTTTCAAGAAGGCCGCCGTTCTTTCATAGAATGGCGCATAAAAACCGCGAAATGACGAGTGATTCATGCCATACATTTGAAGTGCTTTGAATGACTTGGTAAAGCTGATAATTATCTGATCTACTTCGTCCTTCATTGTGTACAATTATAGACATATATCTTATTTAGTCAACATTTTTTTCGAAGAATATTTGACGATAATACCATGCCGACGGTCCCAATTTCCCCAATGCGATGAGGATATTGACTTGCCCCGCATTTTGGATATAATTTGGGAATGAAACGTACCTATCAGCCGAGTCGCAGAAAACGGAAGAAAACGCACGGATTTCGCGAGCGTATGAAGACTAAGGCAGGTCGGAATGTCCTTAAGAGACGAAGGAAAAAGGGACGAAAGAAGCTCGCTGTATAGTCAGTTCGTGGTTGAAAAATAGCGAAATTAGAAAACAGACACTCCCACGCATTGAAAGATTACGGTTGAAGACGGAAATAAAGCGGGTTTTTAAGGAGGGTCGAAGAAAGAAGTACGGAAAGCTCACTTTCATCTACTTGGCGTCTGACGAACAGAAAACCGGATTTATTGCCTCCAGGAATATTGGTTGCGCTGCAAAACGGAATAGGGTGAGAAGAATTTTAAGGGAGGCATATCGAATGAATAAAGAATACTTTGGAGGAATGATAACCATACTATATGCCGAGGGCCTGCTTACTGCGGAGGAGGTCCAGCGGAGCATTTCAAGATTTGAGGAGGGACGATGAGTCGTATACTCATTTACGTCATCCGAGGATATCAGATAACGATCGGAAAAATCCTGCCACGAGTCTGCAGGTACGAGCCGACTTGTTCGACCTATGCCATCAATGCCTTTCATGAACATGGTTTCTTAAGAGGAACGGCTTTGAGTCTTTGGCGTTTGCTGAGGTGCAATCCTTTTTTCACGGGTGGCCTGGATCCTGTACCGAAAAGGAGTCGTGAGAATGGGTGATCGCGGACGTATCGCGTTGGCATTTCTGATCATCATCGGCATTCTGTTCATCTGGACGATGATGAACAGACCAGCCCAGCAGCCAGTAACACCCGAGCCGGTGCTTGAAGATACAATTG
>JBAUFP010000109.1:0-4956 GCA_049679205.1 bacterium
CAATAACGACATCCTCGATCAGCATTTCGTGGAGACTGAAAACAACCTCCATGCCCGATTGAGTTTCCGAGATGATATTGAACTGAGGATCCTGACCCCAGTTATCATCGAATGTCACTACCTGAACCGCAAACCCTGCTGTGAGGAGCAACACCATTAAGATAGATAACCTTTGCATCATACCTCCTAGCTTTGCTTGTCTAAATACGCACCTTTCATTAGGTGCAGTTTCCTCCCCGAACAACAATATTTTTTCTTACAAACTTTACAGAATGGCTATTGGGCTAAGGTTGGGAAACTTGATAAAGATAGTTCACGGGTAAAGGTTGGGATGCTGGAAACTGACCGAGATACTTGATTCTGGATACTCGATACTTGATACAGAATTAGGTTTCAGATTCCAGCATCTTGGCCTTAACCCTTGGACTATTCCTATCTATTTCAAAAGAACCGTCTTCTGGACGTTCTGATAGTCATCAGTATTGAAGCGGACAAAATAGACACCCGCCGGTACTTTACGGCCGTTATCATCACGCCCATCCCAGTTAACACTATAGTAACCAGGTTCCATAGTACCCTCGGCGAGTGGGGAAACCAGACGGCCCGCTGCATCATAGACCTTCAGACTCACCCGGCCGCGCGTTGCGAGCTGATAAGAGATCGAGGTGCGGTGCGTGAAAGGATTCGGATGGATTACGGCTAACCTGGTCTGGGAAGGCATAATATCCAACTTGCCGTATTCTTCGACGCCCGGTGTTGGTGAAAACGTAGTATAGCGGATGGCGAACGAATTCGTGATTGGCACAGCCAAACTGTGGTAGTTATTATTATAATTATACTGAACACCAACGGCCTCACTAAAGTTTTCTATGCCGATCGTGACACTCAATGCCAGCTGCAACTCAGTTAGATACTGCACCCATACCTCACCATCGCCAGTGGGTGTCGTGTGATGAACCGGATCATATAGGATTATCTCAAAGGTCTCATAGTACCCACCACTGGGAAAATGTTCAATCATGAAATATTCGACAATGAACCGGTGATTAGCTGCATCGTAGTAATAATATATGTCACTGGGCTCACCAGCGGCTCCGGGATCGAGGTAATCCCAGATGCCGGCAATCATACCAGGTGGTCCATCAGCATTCGGAATACCCGTGTTCGAGAAGTCATAGGAGTCGGTTGAGTCCATGGATATCCAACCATTAGCGCAAATCGAAATGCGGTTGTAATCTACACCATAGTACCGGAAGGTAAAGGGAAGATCGACAACCACTGTTTCGTTGCGGTTGAGATCAAGAGAAGCCCCTGGATTAGCAGTTTGGGTCGAGTCGATCGCCACCCAACTAAAAGTCGGCGATTCAGCATGTGGGCCATCTGAGTAATAGGCATAGTAGTAACCCGTATCGGTCGGTACTGATTGTCCAACGACTAGTGAGAAATCCAGCGTATCAACGTATACACCTGATTGAACAATGACGGAGAAGTCAGCGGGCGTGCCGAAGGGAATATACCTGCTTGCGAAAACCGTGAACGGATCCGTACTGTTGGATGCGGTGTTACCAATTCCTACCGTGCCGAAACTGCCGGCGTTATCGACGATGCTGATACCCGATGACGAGGTGGTTAATGTAGCACTGACATTCTCTGCATCTGCTCCGCCTTCATTCATGATCGTGACAACCAAATCTGCTGTTTCGCTAGGGTCTAAGATGCCGTTGTTCCACGCACCACCCTCGACACTGACTTCCTGGTAGGTTAGGATCGGTGAGTATACAGTAATCTCGGGGTTGTATGTCCAGGTGCTGTCATTTGTATCATGGAATTCAACGTCCAAAGTTGCCACATGCCCATTTGGACAATTGTTCGCAACATTAAAACTATAGTCCGGAGTGGAACGGACAGAATCGTATTCGGCAATAGTTCCATACCAGCTCGAGTCAACGGTTATGCTGATAAAGGGATCAGTGCTGGTGAATAGGCCATAGACTGATTGGACAGTCTGGGTGCCCACGTTCTTGGCATAGACTCCGTAGCTGATTGTTTCGCCGGGATTGATCTGTCCGTTGCTGCCAACACCACCCAGGACAGTGGATGCCATTGTAACAAAACCGTAATTACTTGGCACGACGGGCAGGTCAACGTCGTAGCGATAATGATTGAATTTGGTAACGGTAAGTTTCATTATGGCGCCGACTGGTTGAGAAGGGATTGGGATGTTAACCAGTGAACCAGTGCCTTCTGCGACACCAATAATCTCACCGTTTACAGTTAGTGCGATCAAAGCGCTGTCATCGGCTGTAACCTGGAAGGAAGTTGTGCCCGAGATGAGCCTTGGGTCGTGGCTGACCGTAAGCGAAACAGGAATCTCTGAATACAGAACACTGAACGCATCACCGTGATGATGGAAAAGATGATACGTAATTGGCTTCGCACCCGATGAACACCAGCTTGATAGCTGCAAGAAATACTTGCCGGATGTCATTGCCATGCATGGTCTCAGGTTGCTGTAGCCCGGAACTGATGAACCATAAATCGGATAAGCTGGCATGAACTGAGGCCACATCGCGTCATAGCTACCCCACACATAAGTGTCATTAACAAATGAGTAGCTAACTTCGGTTGCCGCGTTAAGACCCAACGCTCCATGTTCAATACGATGGAATTTTTCCGCAAAACACTCACCGGGAAATGTGTAGTTACCAGTACAACAGTTACTCGAATTGACAAAGACGAACATGTCATTGGTTAAACCATTGAGATGCGAGACGTTATAATCTGGTTCACCCCAACCAGTTTCATAGCCATGGTCGCGGTGCTGGAGCATGAATGCACCGGAGTTGATCGCGTTGTTGATACCCGTGGCCGAACCGCCACTCCACCATCCTGCATCATACGGGTTGGTTGTTGATGGCAGCCAGCCAAGATTGTAGAAATAATTGACAACGGTTGCCGTATTCGATGCCGTCGACCAAGGACCATTCACAGTTGGTGTACCCGAGTAAATGGCATATTCCCGGGCCGGATTCTTGCCCAATCCTGTTATAAAGAAACCCCGGATGACTTCACTGCACAACTGAAACCATCTTTCGGTCTGCCAGCCACATGCCATCAATGGTTCATCATAGAAATTCGCTGCAGTGTAGGGATTACGTTCGTAACCCAGGAACTTGTTGATCATTATGCTGAGCTGATCCTGGGTTTGGGCGCAGATACGAGCGTGGTGCATATCAGGCATGTTGTTACCGTTGACGTCAGCATACATATTATCTGATGCACACGGTCCCAGGTATCCGGTATATGTTGGCGCCGGGATACCATAGGTCTCGCCTGAATTCGGATAATCAGACAGTAGCAAAAAGGCAACTGGTGGGGGAGTCCATGTAGCAAAAGCGTTATTCAAGAAATTCTCGATCGCGGTTGTCGTGCTGCCACCGACCTCAGTCAGGGTGAACACTTCGGTAGAAATACCTTGTGCATTGCGCCACAGTTTTATCGTGTCGCCCCAGGCCTCGAACACCGGGTCATCCGGAACAATAATAATATACTCCCAGCCATCACGGGAATTCACACGCTCAGGTGCATTGAAATCGATCTTTGTTAAGGAACTGTAATTCAACAGATGATTTTGCAGGATAGGTTCCCAATAACGGCTGCGCAGCCGGTCCTCACCGAAATGGCCATTGCCACCGACATAATCAATTCTGACCCTGAGGTCTTTATAGACAATCAAATCCTTGGTTACTGGGTTGTATTGGAAGGGTGTGATACCTAAGGTCACAACATCAACACCTCGAATTTTGTCTGGTACTGAAAGAATAACCGGAGATTCCGGATACGGAGTATTGCGTGTATAGATATCCGTATTTTTTTCATAGCGCAGCGGAGAGTCGTCGTTTTCTCTGGGGATGTTGGGATTCGGTGCCACTTCGACATTATGATAAACTTCTGTGCGAGTATTGAGAATTGTCAATTGTGCCTGAGCCCCTTGAGGAATTGCGATGTATCGACCCGTGCCTGCGATATTCGGCGCACCTTCATCGCCGAAGAGCAGGATGCCCGGTACACCGAAGTTATGCATGGGTACACCGTCGACATCCATGTCCTCGATCACCATTTCATGGATACTGAAGACGATTTCCATGCCGCTTGGGCTTTCTGAGATAATATTGAACAGGGGATATTGACCCCAGCTGTCGTTGAATGTTACTACTTCAGCAGCGAAACCAGCTGTGAGCAATAACACCATGAAGATAGATAACCTTTGCATTATGCCTCCTTCAATTTCCTGGGTTTCGGTTCCCGGTTTGGAAAAGCGATTCGGTTTCGTATTTCGTATTCGTGTTTCGTAAATCGAAACCGAACTTCGGCCAACGCACCGTATTTCGAAACCGTACAACGTCAACCCTTGCAAGATAGTTGTCGGGTTTAGGTATGGATGCTGGATAACATATACCAGATTCCTTACCACAAAACCCGTTTGCTAATTTTATTACAGCACAAGATACTTTTATCAATACCTTACACTTGATTTCCAGGGGATCCTTTGCTGGCAATGAGCCTCCTAATTATTCCCCCTAAACGTCCTATGCTAACTAATTTTACCCTAACAAGCCGCATTGTCAAGCCTTCCTTACAGGAATAGTAATTGGGTTAGGTTTGGGAAGCTAGACCGGATGGTCGAATGGTTAGGGTCAGGAAGCTGGACAGAATGGTCGATAGTTTGGGGTTGGGATGCTGGAAACTGACCGAGATACTTGATTCTGGATACTCGATACGTGATACAGAATTAGGTTTCAGGTTCCAGCATCTCAACCTTTACCCTGGGACTATCTTTATCCAGCATCTCAACCTTTACCCTCTTATAAATATGGTTAGCAGATTAGGGTCAAGATGCTGGAATCTATCTCCCCGATGATCAATATAAGTTTCTAGCATCCTAACCTTTACCCT
>JBAUFP010000110.1:0-2205 GCA_049679205.1 bacterium
GATATGTCTCCAGTCCGCTAAAGGTGGACATGCCTCCAGCCGAAGGCGTGTCTCCCTCTCTCCTTGTCTCCCCATCTTTCTATCTTCCTCCGAGTTCGCATTACGGAGTTCGGAGCTCGGTTTGCGCACTACGCATTACGCTCGTGCTCGGTACCCTTGTTACCGAATGACTCAATGACACAGTGACTCAATGACTGCATTTTCTTATGTCATGAATCGTGCGCGAATTTCGTTCAGATCCTTGATCTGACTACGAAATTCAGCGTCCCGCTGAAAGTCCCGAACGGATGTAAGGGGAAGGATGAGGGGAATCGTGGATCATGTATCGCTTTTGAGTTCGCTTCCCGTTTCTCCATGTTGACACGCTTTGTATTTCCGTTATACTGCAATGTGTTACAGGGCATAGACCGTCTACACAAGGATAATTTCAGACCGATAAAAGGCATGAAAATCGGCTTGCTCTCCAATATTTCGTGTTGTGATTCAGAACTACATCCTACAATCTCACTCTTCGAAAAATCGAAAGAAATAAGGTTAAAGGCCATATTTGCCCCTGAACACGGTTTTTTCTGTGCGCTGCAAGATCAGGTTAAGGCGTCGGATTCACAATATCATGGTCGGCTGGACATACATAGCCTGTACGGCCCTAGAAGGAAACCCGGACTCAAGACACTGGATACTTTGGACGCAATCGTGATTGATCTTCCCGATATCGGAACACGATACTACACCTTCCTATGGTCGGCAATGATGATGATAAACAAAGCCGCAACGATACACAAAAAGATACTCATTCTTGACCGGCCAAACCCCCTGAACGGAATAACTGTGCAGGGACCAATGATCGATCCGGGATTCGAGTCATTTGTCGGGCTCTACTCTGTGCCGGTGCGCCACGGCATGACCATTGGCGAGCTGTGTAGCATGTTGAATCGAGAGTACAACCTGGAGGGGGATATTGAAGTCATCAAAGCAAAAGGCTGGCAACGCTCAACACATTATGATGAGCAAAATTCTTTATGGACCCTACCCTCACCAAACATGCCATGTTTTTCAACTGCCGTTGTCTACCCGGGCATGTGCCTGCTCGAAGGCACGAATGTATCTGAAGGCCGGGGCACAACAAAACCATTCGAGATGTTTGGAGCACCATGGATCGAGCCTGAGCGACTAGTCCAGAGACTCGAAAACAGTGACATCCACGGCGCGGCTTTCCGGGCAACCTACTTCATGCCCGCATTTCATAAGTACCACGGTCAGCTCTGCGGGGGCGTCCAGATGTATGTCACGAACCGCGCGCAATTTGCTCCAGTTACTGCAGGTCTGCAGATAATCAAAACAATCCGTAATTTGTATGGCAATAATTTTTGCTGGCGTCAGCCGCCATATGAATTTGAGGAGAAAAAGATGCCTTTTGATATTCTCATCGGCAATTCCTGGGTGAGAAAGGCAATTGAAAATAATGCGTCCGTTAGAACAATCGAGCAACAATGGCAAACCGGTTTAACTAAATTCAAGCGACTGAGAAAGAAATATCTGCTATATAAATAGATAATGAATGCATTGATCCTTGCCGCAGGTTTGGGTGAAAGAATGCGCCCGATCACAGACTCAATTCCCAAACCATTACTGCCGATCGTAAGTCAGCGACTGATCGATATTGGCATCCAGAATCTCTCCCAAATTGGAATACATAGAATTGGCATCAACCTCTTTCACAAACATGATGCTATACGAGACCATCTTAAGAAGTATGGGGATCTCGTGCAGCCCGTAGTCGAAGAAGAACTCATGGGCACGGGCGGTGCACTCTTGAAATTCCGCGATTTTTTAAGAGATGATTTTGTTCTCTATTCGGGTGACGTAGTGTCAGATGCTCGGTTGAAAGAAGTTGTCGAGTTTCACAGAAAACACAAACCCGTTGCCACGCTCCTGCTGATCAAACAGAAAGGCATCGAATTCCAAATCGGCAAGGATAATTGTATCGAGAAAATGTTCTGGGGGGAAGGAGACGGCCATACATATACTGGCATCGGTGTATTCTCTGAACGGGTGTTCTCCTTGTTGCCCCAAAAATCAGCATTCACAATCGTCGAATTATTCAGGAACATCCTGGCCAGCAACGAAAAAATCATGGGCCTGCCTTCAGTTATGCAGTGGCACAATATTAACTCGCCGTATTCATATTGGAAAATACACCATGAC
>JBAUFP010000111.1:0-1795 GCA_049679205.1 bacterium
ACTCACCGATAGCCGGGGTAGAGTATTGGTTAGAGCCCATAATCACGCCGTATCCGGCGATCGTCCGGGTGATGAAGTCGTTGATTCGGTGATTAATAGTAGAGAGTCCGTAGTTGCCACGCAGATCGTCTCGGAACAGGATCTCAAGGTTGTTGGAGCTGAATATCTCGAGCGCGCGCGGGTTCCGCTCGTACCGACCCCAAAGGCCAGACCGCGGGTCGATACTGAAGAGCGATCCGGTATGTTCATAAAGGCGGCGGCGCCCGTTTATGATTACATGGGGAATTTCATCGGTGTTTTGTACGGCGGTAATATGCTGAACCGCAACTATGATATTGTAGATAAAGTGAAGAATATTGTCTACATGGGGGAGACGTATAAGGAAAGGGATATTGGCACGGCAACAATTTTTCTCGGCGATACACGCATTTCAACGAATGTGATGGATGTGACTGGCGAGCGCGCCATTGGCACGAGGGTATCAAAAGAAGTCTATGAACAAGTCATCCTCAATGGGGTACCCTGGATTGGCCGTGCATTTGTTGTTAATGCTTGGTATATGACCGCATACGAACCAATAAGAAATATCAGCGGTGACATTGTGGGCATATTATATGTTGGAATGTTGGAGGCTCCATATATTGATTTCAGGAACCGTGTAGTTGTAACATTTTGGGGTATTGCAGCGCTGAGCGGTATACTGCTGTCAGTCATAGCCTATTATACCACGTCAAGTATCGTCAAACCGATTAATGTATTGGCCCGCGCAACGGAAAAGGTTGCCCAGGGGGATATGTCGTATCGTGTGCAGATTGACACGAAAGATGAGATAGGAATCCTGGCCGATTCATTTAACCAGATGACCGCGGCCTTGCAAGAAGCAACGGAGGGCTACCGGTCTTTAACCCGTACGCTGGAGGAGAAGGTTGAGGAGAAGACTAAGGCACTGCAGGCGACGCAGGATTTTTTGATTCAGTCTGAAAAGCTGGCTTCACTGGGAAAACTCGCGGCAGGAGTTGCCCACGAGATCAATAATCCGCTGACCTCTGTTTTATTAAATGGTCATCTCCTGCTCGAGCAGTATAAGGAAGATGATGCTGTGAAAGAAAAACTTCAACTGATCATAGATGAAACAGTGCGTTGTAGTTCGATTGTAAGCGGACTGCTCGAATTCGCTAGACAGACACCTCCGGAAAAGACAGTTGTCGATATCAAAAGGGTGATTGAAAGAACGCTCTTGATAATGGGTACTCAGGTGATGGTGCACAAGGTGCGCATAATGAAAAAATCCGATGATGGATTGCCGCAAATAAGAGTGGACGTCAACAAGATCAAACAAGTATTCACTAATCTTATTTTGAACGCGCTGGATGCTATGCCTGGTGGTGGTGTCTTAAAGATTGTGTCACAATTATCGCGAGACGAAAAATACGTTGAGGTGAAATTTGAGGACAGCGGTAAGGGAATTTTGAAGGAAAACTTGAGGAAAATATTCGATCCGTTTTTCAGTACCAAGGGAACGAAAGGTACTGGCTTGGGGCTTTCAATTAGCTATGGTATCGTACAGCAACATGGCGGCACGATAGATGTTGAAAGCGTGGTCGGGAGAGGGACGACAATAACTGTCTGTCTCCCGTTACATGAGGTAACAAAAGTGAAGAAGGAGGACAAAAGTGCCTGATAAGTTCAAAATTCTGGTGGTGGATGACGAGCTGCCAGTATGCAAGAGTATTGCCAGTACGTTGACTGGCAATGAATACGAAGTCGATACCGCGCTCAGCGGGGAAGAAGCACT
>JBAUFP010000112.1:0-1575 GCA_049679205.1 bacterium
AATGGGGTCAAATCTTGACTATTGACAATACACGCGAGGCGATTACGTTATGCGATGGCTCGACCTCTTAGAATACAATTCCCCGGGGCATACTACCATGTAATGTGCAGAGGTAACGCCAGACAAAAAATCTTCTATAATGATCATGACCGCAGAAAGTTCATGTCATTACTCACGGATACCAAAGAAATGCATCAAGTAAGACTCCATGCATATACATTGATGGATAATCATTTCCACTTACTTATTCAAACACTAAAAGCAAATTGCGCGGAGTTCATGCGCAGATTCAATGTAACCTATACGGGGTGGTTCAATAATCAACACAACCGGTGTGGTCATCTCTACCAAGGACGTTATAAATCATTCTTGATTGATGCAGACAGCTATCTTCTCGAAGTATCTAGGTACATACATTTGAACAGCGTACGGGCGCCTGATCTTTCTAAGGTTGGATTCCAGCGTCGATGGCTTCACGCATCGTCATACCACTGGGCCAGTTTAGCCGGATATATCAATAGAAAAAACATAAATCATTTAGTATATTATGACCAAATCTTATTGATGATTGGCGGTCGCCGACAATACCGGCAATATGTCATTGACGGCTTGAAACGAGGGATCAAAAATCCTTTTAAAGACGTTAAGTATGGATTACTTCTTGGTGACGAAAGTTTCGTCAAAATAATCCGAGCGGAATGCATAGAGGAGGGTTCAAAACAGGAACAGCCTTCATACCGCGAGATTACCATCAAGCATATTGACCCCGCAACTGTAATAAAATGTGCAGCTGAAGTTTCTGGAATAGATGAACGTCGTATTCTAGATTATTATGGTGACAGCGAAATAAGGGGAATGGTCTGTGTTTTTCTGTATCGCTATTCAGATATGACACAATCTGAGATCGGGAAGATATTAGGTGGAATAAGCTATTCAGGTGTTAGCAAGCTACGTTTTCGTCTCAGTAAGAAGTTGACCAAAAATCCCAAAACTGCATCGAAGTATGCTGAGATAGAGAAGAGATTGAGAAATTTGTCAATAGTCAAGATTTGACCCCATTATTTCTTATCCTCCTGTTCATCTTTCCTCAAAAAACCACTGCTCCGAAAAACTACTGCCGCGATTACCGTGCTGAGAATCAATCCCATTATCCCAACCACATTAAAGCCGATTCTGAGAAATACGTCAGGGGCTTTCTCTATAGAAACAACGAACACGCTGCTAATTGAAAGCGTAACGTCATAAAGCGCGCGCTCAGCATACCCATCATACACTGGGTCGACAAACCGTTCGGACAGCACGACTACCTGAGGCAAAAACCAGATAATATTGAGTAAAGCAAATATCCTTTTCTTTAACATGAACGCGACAAAAGCTACAATGCCCAGAACGCAGAGTAGGGACCGGAACAAAAGGAATTGGCCCCGAACCGCAATCATATCACGTATGCTCGAGTACAATCCCACCACACTAAAAACGAAGACGATCAGAGTGATTACGTACGCCAGCTTTCTCATTTATGCCCCGCTAATATGCAGCCACCACTCACAACCGGCATGGTTGCGACTATTTCAA
>JBAUFP010000113.1:0-3585 GCA_049679205.1 bacterium
CTGGAGCCATACGCCACGACACATATCTCTGCGTCGTCAAGAAATGCTGTTTTGTATCTGATTATTTCACTTCGATAGCGTTCGATCTTCCTGTTGAGCCGGCGGTACAGGACATCGACCTTTTCTGGATCACTGGTCGGGAACCCAGTTTCATCATGGCTGAGGCCAGTGACATGATATCTGTAGCCAGCACCAAACTCGGCAAATGGAGGTATATCGGAGTCGGTGACTTCATATGGTAGATACGACTCTGGATCTTTTTTTGTGTACTCTCGGTTAACGAGTTCGATTTCCTCTTTTCTGGGAAAAACTATCTTCTCATTTATGTGTCCAACGATTTCATCCAGGAGAAGTATGACCGGCACCCGAAACCGCTCCGCATAATTAAAGGCCTTGATTGTCCAATCATATGTTTCTCGCACTGTTGACGGAACAACCGCAATGACCGGATGGTCACCATGGGTTCCCCAGCGGGCCTGCATCACATCAGCCTGTGAAGGAAGAGTGGGTAAGCCGGTACTCGGGCCTCCCCGCTGGACGTTTACGATAACGCAGGGTACTTCGGTCATTGCTGCATATCCGATATTTTCCTGCATCAGTGAAAACCCGGGGCCGCTAGTGGCAGTCATTGATTTCACTCCCGCTAACGATGCTCCGATGACGGCTGCTATTGAGGCTATTTCATCCTCCATCTGAACAAAGGTGCCGCCTTCTTTGGGCATCCGGCGCGCGAGGCATTCGGCGATTTCAGAAGACGGAGTTATCGGGTAGCCGGCAAAGAAACGCATGCCGGCGACCAGTGCTGCCTCGGCACAGGCTTCATTACCCGTCATCAACTTTGCGTCTTCTCTACGTGTCATTTTGATCGTCGATCCTGCTAACCGATATGGCAAAATCAGGGCAGTAAATCTCGCAGAGTTGACATCCGATACATGCATCGGGGTCAACGACATTTGCCTTATTTTTTTTCATTGCCAAGACTTTTTTTGGACATAGAGCAACACACAAAAGACATCCTTTGCACCACTTTTCGTTGATGTCAACTTTGAACTTACGCGCCTTTACGGTCATGGTGTACATTATAATCACAAAATAATCAACGTCAAGGATGCTTTTGTTACATACATAATCGGTACGGGTGATTGCCATGTCGAGCAGTTGTGATCAAACGATTACTTGTATGAAGGTACTACGATATGATACTGGGCAGGCTAGAGATTAAGACCAAGAAAGAAATTCATGAATTCACGCACAAAGATGGTTACGGGTATTGCTAATACTACACCCCAGAAGCCGAATGTTATGCCTCCAATAATCAGCACGACCATGACAATCAAGGGGTGGAGTCTTGAAGCCCGTCCGATTATTGTCGGCCCAAGGTAGAAATTCTCGATCATCTGTTCGCCAACATAGACCGAGACGATCTTTATGGAATTCACGAGGGGTGACGGACTCGTGAGTCCGATCAAGATTGCGGGAATGAAGCTCAAGACATACCCGATGTTGGGTATGAGGTTACACACCGCGGCGATGATTCCCAGCAGCAGGTAGTACTTGATTCCAAGGAGCCAGAGCGCGAAACCGACAATGAAGCCGACAACTGCCATGAGTACTATTTGCCCGCGGAAGAAACGAGCAAGCGACACGTTCAGTTTTTCGATGAAACCATCGATCCGCCGACCTTCTTCACGGGTGAAAAGATTGCGGAACCATTCCATGATTGCGTGTCGATCCGCGAGGAATAGATAGGCAGATACCGGGATGATGATGAGGTTATAGATTACCACAATGATGCTTCCGATACCTTTTCCGATCTGGCTAATCGTTGTGAAGAAACCAACAAGTATATTGTTCAGCTGTGTGGTGAGTGTGTTGGTAATGATATTAGGTTCAATATCGATGCCCCATTCTGTGAGTTTGTCGATCGCCACACGGAAATAGATCTGTCCTTGCTGGATCACCTCGGGAAGTTTTTCTATCAAGCCTTGAAGCTCATCAATCAAGCCGGAAATAATGAAGAATATCAGCAACGGGAAGACGACGATGATTGGTAAGAGGCAGGTCAGTATCGCTAAGATTCTCGGTATTCTCTTGCGCTCCAGAAAATCAACAATGGGGGTGAGAACATAGGCAAGGCCGATACCAATGATGAAGGGCACGAGGATCGCAAAGAAGTGGAATAAGAGGTAAAACAACAGCAAGAGTATGGTCATCAAATATACCGGGCGTACGTTTCTTGTCTTTCTTTGCGGCCAGAGCATAACCAGGACAACGATGGGGAGCCAAACAGGGGAGAAAGTTTCTGACAGAATAACAAAAGCAGCGATCAAGAATATTGAAATATAGAAGATTACGTTCTTCATTTAGGTATTATACTGAGGTATAGAGCAAAATCAAGGCTTGACTTTCGGATTCATTTATATAGAATAGCGAAAGGAGATATAAGGAGGCAATATGAAAAATCTGAAATACCTGTTCATACCCTTTTTTTTGTTTGTTATTACCTGTTCTTTTGAAAACAAAACATTACTCTCCGTTAATGAAAGCAATTATTCTGTAGCAGACTTTCAGGAAAGGTTTCAGTTTACCCCGAATGACGATTCTGCAATGAAGCAAGAAAGAATCGATGAGTTTGTGAAACAGATGATAGTTGTTGAAGAGGCGAAGGCCATGGGCTACGAGGATGATCCGGTAGTGCGTGCTGCGTTTGCGGCTAATCAGAAGGATGTTATATGGCGTTCCTATTACAATGATATAGTTGTGAAAAAAGTAAAGGTGCGCGATTCCGAAGTCAGAGAGCTATATAATAAGATCGTTGAGCAATATCATCTCGCACAAATAGTCGTTGCCGAGGAATCGCTTGCCACTTATCTGAAAATGGAATTGAAGAGGGGATCGTCTTTTGAGGATTTGCTGGTCTATTCCTTAGACACGATATCGGAAAACGGCGATATCGGGACTTTTTCAGTGATTTCAATCCCCCCGGAGATAATGAAGGCGCTCAAGAACGTGAAAGAGGGTGGTGTTACCGAACAAGTTAAGTTCGGTGAATACTACATGATCTTCAAAGTGCTTGAGCACAGTATTGCTGATCAGCCTTCATATGAAGAGGTGAAGGAGAATATCAGCAACAACCTGTGGCAGGAAAAGGCAAGGGCCGCTGGTGAGGACTACTACAATAAGCTTATTGAGAAAGCGCAGGTCGAATACAATCCTGAGGGATTGGATATCCTGATGAAACCCGGATCGCTGATTACTGAAGAAGACCTCAATACATGGGTGGTGAAGAAGTATGATAGCTCGTATGTCTACGTACGATCGGTGATAGATGCGGTGCAGTATTTACGCAGCAATGCCCGCGTCGATCCTAAATACTTGATCGATCAGGAATTGATACCCGACCTGGTGTATGATGAAGCAATCAAGAACTATCATGACAAGCGGCAAACGACAAAACGAAAATTGCAGAATGCTTACACGTTTTTGCTGTACCAGAAATTCTATTCAGACCAGGTCGTCGAAAGGGCGGCGGCGGATTCATCCGAGGCGATTGAATATTACAGAGGGCATCGCGATGAATTCAAG
>JBAUFP010000114.1:0-5840 GCA_049679205.1 bacterium
GACAATTTCCTAGGTGTGTTTGGTCCGGCCTCACCTCCTTTTGTATGCTCTGTACTATGCTATTATATATGCAAAGACTTAAATGTCAAGAGTTTGTTTAGTGATAAGGGGGATGGCTCTGCCATCCCCCTTATTCATCTTGTCGTAGGCGCTGCGCCTTACTTGTCCCGTGGAATATGAAGATTCCGCTGGGACGTCCTGCGGTCTTTATCGGACGATCGCCATTGTCTTTGTACTGACACCCTTTGGAGTTTCAACGCGCACAAAATAGATTCCAGCTGCCAGGTTACCTTTTTCGATATTGATCGCATATTCACCGGCAGGCTTCGTCTCGTCGATAATACTACGCATCAGTTGTCCAGTTGCGTCATAGAGTTTTACATTGACATTGCCCGGGTTACTTAACGTAAAGGACAACCTGGTTATCTCACGGACTGGATTCGGAGTGAGTCTCATGTAATCATAGATATCAGTGGTTTCGTATTCGTTGATGCCGGTTGTGAAATTGTAGGCGTCGCACCAGACACTGGGCTGAGCGTATTCCCGATATACCAGATAACCACCATTGCAGTCAGCACTATAGTCTATCTCTCCGCCGAATTCACCGGTGATACCAAAATCGTTATGCACACCGCGGCTTTCCCAGATCGTGGGACTCGTGTCGCGCGAGAAAGCGTAGACGAGCGAATCGTCGCCTGTTTCGGGTACTGTGGCTACAGCCCGCACCAGGCCGCTGTTGTAGGAGACACGCGCATAGGGAAATCCCATATCCCAGGTGTTATGCGTAGAATTCGTCGGTGGCCATGGTTCTGAACTCCAAGTCTGGCTGCCGTCTGTTGTGTAACCCACATGGATGGATGCGTTGCCGCTGACATCGCGATGCCGGTAAAGTACCCAAGCACACTGGGCGGTTCCGGGTGTGGTTCGTGCCGCGGTCACAGAGGGCGTGAAATCACCCTCCGGATCAGTGTCGACGCTGTTAAATACATACGTCGGGCTGATCAGGTTATTAGTATATCGGCCGATACGTATCTGCAGAGTATCCATACTCTGATAGGCAATGTAAACATACCCGTCACCGCCCGCACACACGGTCGGGTTATGTGAGCTCGATGAGACGTTACGCTGATTACCCCAGGTCAGTGAGTAGTCAGATGAACTCTGCATTCTTATTCCCAAGTTGCCTGTTTCCCAGCAGGCAAAGATGTGTTGCGGGTTTTCAATGTTCCGGTCAGCATGAATATTGCTCAACGTGTCACCCCAGGGCACTATCTGTGTCCAGGTTGCATCAGTATACGTAGGCCGGATTCGCCGGACATACAGACCAGCAGTTGCGCTCGCACCATCATAGAGAACGAAATCATAAATCCATGCGGTACTGCCATCGTGTCCGACCAGTATCTCATGATCGCGGATGCCTCCGGTGCCCGAGGCACCGATTACCATACCAAATTGCTGCCAGGTATTACCGCCGTCTGTGGAGCGATATGTGTAGGCCGTGTCATCGTCACCACTATGAGGTACGAGTAGCGATGCATACATGTCCCCGGTCAATTCGTCTTGATCAGTAGATAGATGCCCCCAGGTTGGCATCCCATGGCCCATGACAAAGGCGTCGTCGCCCCAGCGCCTTGTTCCGGCCGAGTTGTTCTTTCGGTCTGGTCCAGTGTACTGCACCCCAGATGGAGGAGCAAGTGATGCCTGGTCAATACCCGTATACTGGCCAATACCAACTGGTCCTTGTTGATCATCCGGGATGGCGGCGGCCTGCTGATAAAACCACGGGTTATCCTGGCCTGCGATAGGGTTTTCAGTAACGTCTGCGGCAGCTACGGTTAGCATCGTAATACAGAGAAACATTATTATGTCCTTCATTATCTTTTCCTCCTTTCTTATGTGGTAGATTGCACATCTTGATTTGTTATCTTTACCTCACCTCCTTTCTGTTGTGAATCGAAGAAATATACCACATGAGAACAGAATGTCAAGACATTCAAGGGCGGGTGATATGCTTTAACATACCTGCAATGTCTGATTTGGGTGAACTACATTATTGGGCCAAGCATTTATTCATACATGGCCGCAGGTCCTAACCGGTGAGTTTTGTATTTCTAGTTCTTGCCTTAGATTATGCTACATCATGGAGAAGGAGACCCGACACGAGTTTCGGAAAGAAATCCGTAGATTTCTGAGGCATGCGTTCCCGGTTCTGCGCGACATCTTTTACCTGTTCTGGTTTAGTTGGGTTCATGAGAAAAGCGAGTTGGTATTCTTCGTTATCGATCCTTCTCATTGTCTCTTCTTCACCGCGTTCGTACCGGACATGTTCCTCTATCTTGTCGGGTTCGATACCGAGTACTTTTTCGATCAAGAGCGTATGTAAGACAGCGACATCGAGTCCGCAGTATTCAGCACTGCGGTCAGGCAGGAATTCCTTCATTGTATCCGGAGACTTGAGTTTGAGAATGTAAGCAGTTATCGGGCTATAAAAGCCGAAGGTGCCAAGTCCGCCAGCATTTAATTCCTTCACGATATTGTCACGGTCGGTTTTCTTGATATCGAAATATTCATTGGTTCTTTTCAGGAAGGATTCGAGGTTGAACTCTTCGAGATTCTTTATCAACCGGTGGATAGGCAATACAACCAGGCCTGGGTCATCGATGTTGACCAGGGTAATGAGCTTATAGTTCGCCGGATGTTCTTCGTCGATGTCTTCTAGTTCGTTACGGTAGTTGAATGCGGTTTCATACCGGTGGTGTCCGTCCGCGATCACGAAGAGCGATTCTTTAAGTGCCTTTGAGATCTTGCTTATGGTGGTTGTTGTGTCGATGCGCCAGATTTTGTGGGTTACTGATTTCTCATCCTTGGCTTCAATGAGGGGGTCGCCGGTACAGTATTTTTCAAATGCTTTGTTTGCTACATTCTTAGGGTCTGTATAGAGTAGAAACACTGGTTCAAAATCCTTTTGAGTTATACGCAGGAGATTCAGGCGATCGGCTTTTGGTTTGGATAGAGTTTTTTCGTGGGGAAGTATATTACCCTTCCCAAGTTCTTCAAGGCGGACGAGGCACATGAATCCCTTTCGCGTATATTGCTTGTCACCGAGCGCGAACTCCTGGCAGTAAGGATAGATCGCGGCTTTACCGTCTTTCGTGAAGATCTCACTCTTGGCCCAATCGTCGTAATACCTCTTGGCGTCAGCATACTCCTTTTGACGGTCATGCCCTTCTGCATACTTGGTCAACACAAGTCGCACATAGTTGTACGGGTTCTTATCTTTGTATGCTCTTTCCATACGGTCGGTTATTTGATCATAGGGCTGGGTTATGACATCGGATAGGTTTTCGATCTTCTCTGGGTTGTATCGTATCCCCCTAAATGATTTTATCTCAGGCATGTTGTCTCCTTGTATTGCTCTGCCCGAAAAATATCGGCAAACTGGATTTCTGCCCAGTAACTTATTCGGGCATCAGAATTATTTTAGCACGTCCCGTACCAATTCTGCAATTTGGATACCAGCGCGCGTCTGGCCTTCGGCGGTCTGTGCGCCGATATGCGGCGTCACGATCACCTGTTCCAGCTCGAACAGCTTATGTTCTTTGGCCGGTTCTGACTCATAGACATCCATCGCAGCTATGCGAACCCGGCCACTGTTTATTGCTTCATATAGGGCGTCTTCGTCGACCACCCCGCCGCGTGCACAGTTCACGATTACCACGTTTTCCTTCATTTTATCGAACGCCGCCTTATTGAGTATGTGTGTGGTTTCCGGAGTCTTGGGTATGTGTAATGAAATGTAATCTGACTCAGCCAGGAGTTTGTCGAATTCGACAACCTGTGCGTGGTCGCTGGTCTTTACATAGGGATCGAAAGCAAGGACACTCATACCCATGGCCTTGGCTCTCTTTGCCAGCTCGGTCCCAATGCGTCCGATGCCGATTATCCCTAAGGTTTTCCCGTATAGTTCGAAACCCTTGAATCTCTTTTTCTCCCACTTCCCGGCCTTGGTGGAAGCAGTCGCCTGGGGTAATCTTCGCGCGGCGCCGAACATCATGCCCAGTGCCAGCTCCGCAACCGAGATCGAAGTAGCCGCGGGTGTATTCACGACCTTGATGTTTTTTGCTTTTGCAGCCTCCCGGTCAACATTGTCTAGGCCCACTCCGGCTCGGCCGATCACCTTCAGATTCTTTCCTGCTTCGATGACATCCTTCGTTACTTTTGTCGCGCTGCGTACTATGATGCCATCAAATTCAGGAATCACCTTGACCAGTTCTTCGGGGGAGAGACCGGTCTTCTCTTCGAACTCAATACCAGATTTCTTTAGTATCTCTGTTCCTTCTTTGGCAATTGGGTCAGAAATCAAAACCTTCATAGTTTCCTCCTTCCAATGACAAACACCTAAAAGTCCAAATACCTAAATACCTAAAATCCTAAATGCCTAAATCGTTCGTTAGATGTCTGGACATCTGGTAAATCGGTTTCATTTGTCCTCAGACCTATTACAATTTTAGGATTTCGTCGATGTTCTTGATTACTTCCTTTATTTCATCCAAAGTCAGATCACCCATATGGGCGATTCTGAACGTTTGTTCCTTGATCTTGCCGTAGCCGTTGGAAATAGCATAGCCACGCTTACCGAGTTCGGTGTTCAAATCAGCAACGCTAATGCCCTTTGTATTATTGATGCAGGTAACCGTCACCGACTCGTAGCCCGGTTCCGTGAACAATGCGAAATTCTTTTTGGCCCAGTCTTGAACATATTTGGCCATCTCCGCATGCCTCTTATATCTATTTTCCATACCTTCCGATTTCATCTTGTCGAGCTGCTTGGACATCGCCCACATCAGGCTGATCGCGGGTGTGGTCGGGGTCTGCCCCTTTTTGTCAAAATAGTCCTTGATGTCGATGAAGTTCAGGTAATGGCCCTTGCCACTGACGGTTTCTGCTTTCTTGAGCGCCTTTTCGTTGATAATTCCGACCGCAAGACCCGGTGGTAAGGCAAAGCATTTCTGGGAGGATGTCAGGCACACATCGATGCCAAGTTTGTCGATTTCGATCTTATCACCCATCAAAGAACTAACCGCGTCAACGAGCAGGAGTACATCAGGGAATTTTTTCATGACCTCGGCGATTTGTTCAATAGGGGCTCTGGTTCCGGTAGAAGTTTCATTTTGCACTACTGTGACCGCCTCGTATCTTTTCGCCTTCAGTTTTTCTTCGATCATTTCTGGTTTTACGACTTTGCCCCAATCCAGAGAAATGGCGTCAGCTGCTCGGTCGCATGCCTTTGCGATTTTCAACCAACGTTCGCTAAAAGCGCCGTAGGTGCAACACAATACATCTTTGCTGACACAGTTTCGTATCGCTGCTTCCATGAGCGCCGTTCCCGAAGCAGTGGGTACGGTCACGAAGTTTTGAGTTTGCAGCAAATCTTTTAGTTTGCCAATTATCCCGGTATAAAGTTCGGTAAATGCCTTCATTCGATGCCCGATCATTGGTTGTGATTGAGCATCAAGGATATCTTTTCTTATTTCAGTTGGACCTGGGATAAATAACTTCTTATGCATCATGCCTCCTTCATTTCATTAAATAAAATATGATTCAGACGGATTTAAGCGGATGCAGACCGATAGACGGATCAACATTCATTCATGTGACCAATCCGTCTGCATCTGCATTCATCCGCTGAATTCTAAGTTTGAATAAACTTAACCCAGACTTCCCTGGTTCTTGGTCCGTCAAACTCGCAGAAGAAAATCCCCTGCCACGTGCCTAGGTTGATTTTGCCTTCCTGCACAAACAGTGTTCTTGATGAGCCCATAATCGCTGATTTTATGTGA
>JBAUFP010000115.1:0-8180 GCA_049679205.1 bacterium
GGCAATACGGTGGCACCGGGCGTCTATTTCATTAGAGAGGAATCGGGTAGGCAAATAGAGAAAGTAGTCAAACTTCGTTAGTACCTAAGAAAAAGGGCGCCTATCCAGCGCCCTTTTTTTTCTACTCAATTTTCAGTATTTTTCTCGTCAGCACACTGTTCCCGATCGTCGCTCGCAAAATGTAAATCCCGCTGGGTAATACATTGCCTGATTCATCTCTCATTTTGATGGTCAGATAATGAGTGCCGCCGGCCAATCGTTCGTTCGCCGTCTCGCTGATATGTCTGCCTGTACAATCATAAAGCGTGATACGCACTCGTTGTGCTGTCTCCAAATGTAATGTCAGAGAGACTTGTTGTGTAGCAAATGTGTTTCTTATTGATAATTCATGACCCGGTGCGACTGGCTTTGGGCTTTCAGCAATTGCAGTGCTGTGGCCAGTTGGTTTAAGAAATGGATCACCGAGCAATGTCATGCCATAGTGCCAGCAGAGGCGGTCAAACGACATGCCCACTGAATCATAGATGCAATCAAACCAATATTTGAATGCTTGACCCAGGTTTGCTCTCTGACCAAGCGGTCTGTAGAAGTAGTCAAAGTCGAGCATGCTGCCGCTCTTGGTCGAGCCAATCACACCTATGCCGTAGTCATCATTAAAAATAGCCCGACCGCCACCATAACCATTGTCAGTATAGCGGCAGAAAGAACAAGCGAAGAAGTTGTAAAAACAAGTGGGCGGATTTTGGCTTACATATTCAGAGGCGTAGTAGTAGTCATACTGGGCTCCGTTGTTAAAGACGAACTGATGTCCTGCCGGCCATGAGTGTGCGAAAACAGATACCCATGCCTGTAGGGTGTCGAGCCTCTCCCTGTATAATGATGCTCTCGTTGTTTCGGGATCCCAGTAACTCATTGTATCCGGGAAAAGCAATGTCACATCCATAGTCCATTGTAGCGCCCAGGAATACCAGTCATCATCAACAAAAACGAGTGCGCGTTCCGGTAGGGTCAAAAGACCGTCCCGGTAATCCTGGTTTTTCTCGAAGTAGTTCTTCAAGACCACAGTGTCGACGCCGATCCCGGTGGGCAGGAGCCTGCCGACATATATCTCCGGTTTCATGCTACCTGTATGCCCGTCGTATCTGCCGTTACCCGTGGATATTGTGTCTAACCACGTACCATCAAGGTCCATATAGAAGAGATCCATTGGAAACTGTGTCAGGCTGCCGCCAAAATCGTATACTTCAAACCAGGCAACTGGCAGATCACCAATCAACAATACGCCTTCAATGCTATCCCCTGCATATATTCCATTCAGAAACGTCCTTAGTGTTTCCGGCGTGCCTCCAGTAATCTCATAGCTGAAGACAGTATAGCCTTCATTCTGTAGTTGATCTGAAAGGCGGTCGATTTCGCTGGACAGATGTTGTGCGAGATTCTGCTCAGTTAGGATCGCAACGTTGCCGCTACGGCCATCACCATGAAATACCCTGTCCAGGGTGTAGTAGAACGGGGTGTAGGGATGTTCGGCAATCCATTCTTCATAGGTACCCGGCCGGCTTCCCGGAGGGCCAGCCCATTGCAGTAATGGTATTTCGTCAGTATCTGTAGCAAACAAAGATACTGCTAAAAAAAACAAAACAATAATTCGTTGCATTGAACCTCCAAGGTGTATTATAGTTGTTTCGTTTAAGAAGTCAATACGGTCATCGTTTTTCGTATTCGTGGATCGTAATCGTGAAATACGATCGATACTTGTTTTCTCCTTACGAATACGAAGTACGATAGACGATTACGTTTTCTGTGAATCGAGTAGTTTTCTTGACTTGGCGACGAATACCGCTATAATGAAAAAAATGGAAAATCTTCTGACCCAGTTGAATCCTGAACAACGTAAGGCTGTTAAGATTGCCCGGGGACCGATTCTGATCTTAGCCGGTGCAGGCAGCGGTAAGACCCGGGTGATTACCTACCGAATTGCCCATTTGATAAAGGAGAAGAACGTCAATCCGAGAAACATTCTGGCGATAACATTCACTAACAAGGCGGCCGGGGAGATGCAGTCGCGAATTCATAAGCTGCTCGGTGGGAACAGTGAAGTATGGATTCGAACATTCCACTCAAGCTGTGCAAAAATCCTGCGTGGAGGGGCTGAGCGTATTGGCATCAAGAGCAACTTCGTCATCTACGACGAGTACGATCAGCTCAGTTTGATCAAGGAGTGTCTGAAAGATCTAGACATAGATGCCAAGGCCTTTACCCCGGCTTATATTGCCGGAGCGATCAACAATCTCAAAGAAAATCTTACGGCCAGCAGCGCGGTCGAGAACGATCTGCTCAGGCGAATATATGATCATTACAATAATAAGCTGATCGAATATAATGCGCTTGATTTCGATGACCTGATAATGAAGGTTGTTGAGTTGTTCAAGACCGACGCTGACATCCTGGAATACTATCAGAACCGTTTTAAATACATCTTAGTTGATGAATACCAGGATACAAACCGGGCCCAGTATGTTCTGACAAAAATGCTCGCCGAAAAACACCGTAATCTTTGTGTTGTGGGTGATGACGACCAGTCTATTTACTCTTGGCGCGGTGCTGAAATCAGGAATATCCTGGATTTCGAGATCGATTTTCCCGACACCGCGGTCATAAAACTACAGCAGAACTATCGTTCTACAAAGAGAATACTGGATGCTGCATCAGCCGTCGTTAGCAATAACGAGTATCGAAAAACAAAGACTCTTTGGTGTGAGAACGAAGCAGGGCCCAAGATCGGTTTTTTCGATGCCGATGATTCTTATACCGAGGCCGCCTATGTTGCACGGAAGATCATGGAACTCGGGCTCAAAGGCGAAAGTCTGGGTGAGACAGCGGTTTTCTATCGCGTTAATTACCAATCGCGACTACTCGAGGAGTGTTTTATCACGTACCGTATTCCCTATGAGGTAGTGGGTTCGTTGAGGTTCTATGAACGGGCCGAGATAAAGAACGTGCTTGCCTATTTGCGTCTGATCAACAATCCACTCGATGTGGTAAGCCTGAGGAGGATCATAAACATCCCTTCGCGCAAGATAGGAAATGAGACAATGGAAAAGATTGCCGGATACAGCAAGGAACATGAGATTACAGTGTATGAAGTATTGCATATAGTTGACAAGGTAGAGGGTATTAACCCTGGAACCCGGGCGCGAATAAAAAAATTCGCCGAGATGATCGATCGCTTTATTGATTCCCGTGAACACTGGGACATATATGAGCTGGCGCTTGAAGTTGTTAAGGAATCTGGCTATTTGGAGAGCCTGAGTCAGGACAAGACTGAGCGCGAATACGTCCGGCGCAAAAATGTTGAGGAACTGCTGATTTCACTGAAGGATTACGTGCGGGAAAGGCCCGATGCCACGCTCAATGATTACCTCGAGGAAGTGTCACTGCGCAGTGACATCGATGATTGGAACGAATCACAGGAGCGCGTGAATCTGATGACTCTGCATAATGCCAAGGGTCTGGAATTCGATACTGTGTTTATCACTGGTTTGGAAGATGGGTTGATACCGCACTACAAGTCACAAAACGATCAGAAACAGTATGAAGAGGAGAGGAGATTGTTGTATGTGGGAATCACGCGGGCGCGAAAGAAACTCTACATGACCTATGCGCGGCAGAGGGATATGTTTCGTGCCGGACCGAGTTTCACTGAGATCTCTCCGTTTCTTCATGAGATCCCGAATGACTTGATCACCAATGATTACGATACTGATTAAGGAATAATGGCTGCTGAGGATAGGGAACCGGTGCCCGGATTATCACACTATCGCAAGCTCTTTCCGATTACTGAGGAGACAATTTACTTCAATCACGCGGGAACTGGTCCGATGTCGGTTCCGGCGCAAAGAGCAATTCAAGAGTGTATTGATACCTACTCGAGACAGGCTGAATTCCAAATTGACGAATACTTTGATTTTGTCAAGAAAGCGCGCGCAACTGTGGCGCGTTTTCTCAATGCGGATCCTGAGGAAATAACTTTCACCCATAATACTTCGGAAGGTATTTATATTTCTTTAATGAATTTGCCGCTAGAACCTGGCGATGAAATCATAGTAATGGATGAAGTGTTCCCGGCGGTACGCTACATAGCTGACCATAACCTGCCGCACATCACCAAAAAATACGTTGCCTTCTCGGGTCGCGATGCAGCCGAGGTCTTACGCGAAAATCTAAATGCAGGATCGAAAGCAGTTGTCGTTGATTATGTCCAGTTCTTGAGCGGAGAGACCTTGGATTTGGCTGAGTTGAGCAGTTTTACCAAGGAACAGGGTATATACCTGGTTGTTGACGGTATTCAGGGAGTGGGTGCTCTGGAATATGATGTCCGGCAGTAAGATGTCGATTTCTTGGCCTGTGGGACGGCAAAATGGCTGTTCGGGCCCAGTGGAGCAGGATTTTTGCATATAAACAAGCGGGTTTTCGATCTCATACAGAGCATGCACTCTGGTTGGCTCGGCGCCCAGTGGACTGGGTTTGAGGATATCACCATTGATCCGCCCCTTTATCCAGATGCAAGGAAATACGAACTGGGAACGAGAAACATCATTGGAATTAGTGCTTTATCCGCAAACATTAATGTATTACTTGAATTTAGTGCAAAACGTGTGTATAAACGGATAATAAGGCTAAAATCAAGATTACGTCGATTTTTCGAGGATTCTCGTTATGAAATCCTGACCCCGAAGCATGGCCTGCAATCCGGCATAATCACGGCACGTAGGTCGGGCAACATGAAAAAACTCTACAGGCACCTGCAAGAATCAAGGATTATTGCTTCGTTGCGCAATGGATACCTGAGGTTTTCACCCCATTTCTACAATACAGAAGAGGAAGTTGACCAGATAATCGATACGCTAGACCGGTACCAGGGTTGAATCACGGCTGGTCCGGCTTTGACCTCCTAGCGAACGAGGATGATCTTTTTACTCACATCATCATTGCCCGCCGATAGCATGGCGAAGTAGATACCCGGCGCGACCTTCTTTCCGGTATTGTCAATGCCATCCCAAGAAAGCGAACTCTGTAATGCGTAGGGCGTAATGCGAAAGTCTCTAACCAATCTACCGGTTACATCGAAGATTTTCAAAGTTGGTTCTTCTATCATGTATCCTGTATCGTGAATCATGAATCGTATTTGTGTTATATAGCGGAACGGATTTGGCTTCACATCTAGGATTAAGGGGTAGATGCTTTCATTAACATAGTCCTCAACAAAGGTTATGGCTTCGATATTGATGTCGTCAATATAGAATCCTTCGGCTACATCGCCGTCATAGTCACTCTTAAAGGCGATTCTCAGTTGTATTGTGTCACCGCCGGCGTATTGCCCGAGATAGTAGTAATCTTCAAACCAGTCGCCCAGGATTGCACGGCCACCCCCGAGTGCACCCCCCGTGCCGATGAAGTTCAATGTGTCTGAGCCACTGCCGTGTACTATTATGACATAGATACCGTCAGAGCCATAGATTGGCACTTCGAACCATCGCATGAAGCGTAGGCTCGAATTATGATCAGCCATGAAAGGAATTGTCTGGATGTAGCAGTCCATATTATTGATGTAAAGACCATTTGACTCTTGCCCGCAGTACCATGAGTGACTAGGTGAGAAGGCCCTGCGCGTAGAGATATGCCACTGGTTGTTCTGCCCTCCGGTAGTCCAGAGCCCGCCACCCGATTCTATGTCATCCGCGAATCCTGTTTCGCCGATAAGTAACATTATGTCTTCATTAAAGCTATATGATTCTGCAGACATGACGAATGATAATTGCGGATGATGGCCTGACGGGCAGCCAGACGCCACGGCGATAGCGAATGGGCCAACTGTATGCGTTGTCTCAGGCGGTATATCGCCCGGGGCGATGCTGTCAGTAAGGACCGTAGCATACGGGTCCGCCGAATTCAATAATATCTGGGTTGTATGTGCATATCCATAACCTGTGTTGGCGATACTGAGATAGACCTGGGCGGTATCACCAGGCATAGTCGGTGCATTGGGTACGGAAAATTCAGCTATGCTCAGCACGGGCGTGCCCACCAGTATGCCCGGGTAGTAGCTGAGTACTCTGCTTGCCTCAGTTATCTCTAATTCAAAACACAGGGTATGCGCGTTTGTAGTATTGCCGACCAGGATACTGAATGCGTTATCGAGGCATGTTGAATCGTCTTGGTTCAGCATACCTAGATACTCAGTGCTATCCGAGATCGTGACATCTGGATCTTGTGAGCGTAATCGGATGTTTATGTTGTTGGCCGTTGCGTTACCTGTGTTTTTCAGGAGCAATGATAGGAGAATGATTTCATTGGGATTAGCAATGCCGTCGGCATTACCCAGTGAGTCGTTCAGTATCCATCCCAGGTAATTGACATATGGACCGCTGACTACTGGTAGGGTCGTCTCCAACGGGATGTAGTTCTGCGCCGTGACCGTGAGTTCGAAATCACCAAGGGTTGCCGGATCTGCCTGGAGAAATACCTGGCCACTCACGTCGGTAAATCCAGCGGCATAGGATTCACTCCCCTTCATCAGGCAGATTAGGGCATTGCTAATGGGCTCGTTTGTATTTTTATTCCTAACTGAAATAAGGATACTACTGCTGCCCAGGGAAACTGACTGCGGAGCGGCAACGACGATCGATTCAGGTAATGCCGTCCAGACCATCATTTCCGGGTCGCCCAGCAGGTTCAACTGATATTGATGCCAGCGGTAGACATTTTTCTCTCGCGAGTAGGGTATGAAATAGGCCTTACTCATGGCCAATGCATTACCAATATGGTAGTTGTTTTCGACGAGCAACGAGTAGAAGAACCGGCTGTCAAAGATATCGGATATTCCAAACCCCGGGTTACCGGGAGAACCCCAACCATAGCTCGAATTGCCGACGAATGCCACGCCGCCACCGTTTGGATTATTCATCCAGCCTTCGGCAATGCAGGAAAGATCAAAAGCGGCAGTCCAACAGCCTATACTGAAGATGATCCCACACTTGGGCGCATTCGTGATTGTATCAAGGTCGATGGTATTGAGATAACCTATGCCGACGCCCATGACGGTTGAACTGCCATGTCCGTCGTGATTAATTAAATTCTGTCCATCTCTGATTGCGGCCATTACTGCTTGGCGGTTTTCATTACCCAGGGTTTCATAGAGTTTGGTCACGACAAGGTTGGGCGGGAACGATTCTGCCTCCATACGGTTTTTATGGACTGCCTGATCGGTGAACGGGTTCTGCCAGAGTATCTCGGCGAGTAACAGAGCATTATCCAGATAGTCGTGGGGCGGATTCTTTTCATAGGTCAGGATCTTGTTGACGAAACTCTGTGCATCCGCCACAGAAGTGACCGGCGCTCTGCCAACTGTCAGGTCAGGATATAGGTCGACACTGTCTTCGATCTCGCCATACAGGCCGTCACCATCAAAGTTCCAATCGCCTTGTAAATCAGCATAATAGAGGTCACACGGCAGAGAATCCTCCCGGTTCCAGATAAAGGCGCTACAGGTCATTGCGTAGGCGTAACGACAGGGAATCATGTATGTATCACCACCCAGTAGCACATACTGAATATTCGAGTCGGGCAGCGTCTTTATGTAGTTTCGAATACGCGCCGCGTCATCTTCGCCGGTGTAATTGGCCAGGATCCACTCCACTGTTCTAACCTGTGCCGGGATTCCTTTTTTTGTTTTCCAGTCGGCCAATCTCTGGAAAACCGTATCAACTGGCGGGTTGCTTATGATCAGATAGGAGACATTATCGCGCGTGCGTGGAGGTTCGGTTTCGATCAGATCCTCTGGATTCATAACCAGCTTTCTTAAGGTGTTGGTGTGCGCGGAGCGCTTGTGCCCATCATGATAAGTGATGCGGAATCTTATTGATTTATGAAAAATGAGCTTGCCCGATCTTGGTCGATACTGTACCGGGTAGACAACGAGTTCACATATCTGGTAATTGTCAAACTGCCCGGCACCTTGGTATTCGATGATCTGTTCAGGGTAGAGTCGAACAGATTCATAAATCTTTTCATCAGGCAGCACTGCTTCGCGTATTTCATCTTGTGATAATATCACTGGAGGCTGCCCACAAGATAAAAGATATTCACCGTCGAGCACTTCGGTTTCGGTTTCGATGATT
>JBAUFP010000116.1:0-5337 GCA_049679205.1 bacterium
TCATACGCCTGACCATCTCTCTCCAGAACGCCATCCTTCCCATTGTTTAGGCATTTAGGAATTTGTGATTTTAGGAATTTGCTCATCAGTGCGCTCCTCCGCTCACACAGGCCGAGTGGCAGGCTGAATGACAAGCCGAATGGCAGGCCGAGTGACATGCTGAATGGCAGGCCGAGTGACATGCATCATGACAAGCCGTGTGTACGTAGCAGGCGCTGTGGCATGCGTCAGACCGTACAAACGCACTGTAGCTCCTTAATGGTTCACTGTAAACGACGAAAGATCTTTCCATATCGTTGTACTGTCTACTTTTGAGAAATTCACGGCCTCTGAGATAATCGTAGTACTCCTGCTTTTTGTATTCGTTGTCAATTGGTTGTTTAGCCGACGGTTCTCCTATTTTTTCTGTATAGTACGCCTTGGTTGCCGTCAGATCGCAATCCCAAGCTTTCGCCGACACGTTCTCTACAACCTCTGACATCAGTGTCTTCAACCCAGCTTCATCCATAGACCCGTCTGATTTCACTGCATCCAGAAACGCGCTTTCATAGTAGCGAAGAGTCGTGGGTCGCTGCAAAACCTTTATCTTAAGCGGCTCTCTTGATGTAAATTGGATAGTACCGCTTCCCTCCAGTTTGCTCGCCAGAATCGTCAAAATCTTGTTGACCGGATAGTCAAGCAAGAAAGCTGCCTCGATCAAATGGAGCTTTGCCACCTTACCCGATTTTCTGAATGTCGCCACCTCGATCTTGGGTGGCACCCAATCTTTCTTTAACCACTGTAGGCTCGCAACCTCACTGTAAGCCCCTTTCATACGGCGTGCTTTCCGGTTCGAATAGAACAAATAAGGAAAAACATACAAAACCATGTAGAGAATCTCATAGGGAAAGGAGAATTTCTTTTCCCTTTCCGGCGTTATCTCTACTTTGCCGAACTGCCCGGTCTCGAAATACGACGCAGGCACATACTGCTGAATCATCATTTTTTCTTGGGCGGCGGCATTATCTCGGTGTATACGCACCGCGAAATAGTACTGTCCCTCATATTCCTGTCCGAAATAAGACATCAAATACTTCTCGTTCATGAACCGCTCGGTCTTGAAACCATAATCATCAGGGTTCAGCTCTTTTCCCTCTACAGTAATCGGATAGTAGACGTACACGGTGTAGTGTTCGAGCGGCTCATCCCATTGAGGTGGAGACCAATGGAATACGACGAGCTCACCATATTCACTCATGGTCGTCGCCAGATTCTCGCTCTTCCCTAGATCTCCGCCGAAATGTATGATGAACGTGATCTCCCCCGGACCAAAAGACGCGCCTCTTGCCAGCAACACGTCATATTTGTCGCCCAGATCCCTTATCTCCAGTGCGTGTCGCTTGCCGTATTCATCGACGGCATAGGAATTATCGTAGTTGAAATATGGCACCACAGAAATCCCCTGAAGATAGAAGCCGTGCATTTCTCCAGTTAGTACATCGTATCGTACTTTGTATACGAAATCTGCACGACCGTCCTGCCACAATGAAACATCCACCTCAACCCAGCGCAAATCGGCTGAGAGAGAAAATAGGGTGATCAATAGTATGTTGAGCATCTCTTTTAGCCTATTTCAGAGAAACGGAGAAATTTGCTACATCAGGCTATTCTTTCGAAGCTTCAACCCTGGCTCTCAGAAGATCAGCCTGGGCGGCGATGAATGCGGCATATGCCTCTTTTGCGTCGGACCAGGTCTCCTCATCAGGGAAAGAAGCCACAATACCCTGCCATACGATTTTATAGACTTTTTCGAGCGCCTCCTTGGCCGAACCTTTCCCAGTGTACTCAAACTGAGCAACTACGGGTACCGGCTGAAAAACCGGACTCGGCCCGGCAATGACCTCAGTCTGCGCACCAAGAAATACTACCCCCATATTCTCTATAACGTCAAGATGAATCTTAATAGCGTTCAGCACTGAAGCGATGGAAAAATCAGCCGTGGAGAATTTCATGATCAAAATACTTTCCTTTATCTCACCATAAGGTATGGTCATCTTTCCTCCTTTACTGTCATTCTACACAGATTATAACATATGTCAATTTACTACGAATGGCGAATACCTGCATAATAAAGAACTACATCTATGCATTGCAGTCATTGTGTAATTTGTTATTATGTAATTGCAATGGAAGGTAAAATCGGAATCGATGAGGGTGACCAGCAACTATTTCACCGTTGTTTTGTTTGAAATTTGTCATTTGGATATTATTTGGAATTTGTTATTTGATTCTTTGAGCTTTCGACCAAGTGCGTAGCGATGTCGAAGAATTGTACCTCCATATTCGACCAACATCGTGTAAGATTACTGCGTTAGTCAAAAAAAAGGGGCAGGATAAACCTGCCCCTTTGTGTATTGAGGAGATGCTAGAAGCTAATGTAGCTGAATAGATAGCCACCAAGCATTGGATCTTCGTAACCAGCACCATAGAAATCAACCTGCCAGTCACCAGGCATCCAGTATCCACCAGTCGCGCCAACGGTAACTGTCTTCTTGTATGTATAGGTCGCGAGCACGGCGATTTCCATGCCCATATCATCACTCATACCATCGGCAATCCAATTTCTGGTATATTTGAAGAAATCGCCTCTTAGCATGAATGGTCCCTGGTGGAAGCCAATGTTACCATTGATCACCGCCAGGTTTGTGGAATACATATCAAACGGAGCGAGCAGGTTGAAACCAAAAGTGGTCTTATGCACATGTGCCGGGCCAAAACCGACCCACCATTTGTAGAAATCGTTTGTATATGGACCCCAGGTTGGTGATTCGTACAGTTCATTCTCTTCGGTATCACCGTCATCGCCAGTAAAGACATAGTATCCACCGCCCAACATGATGGGCAGCGCAGGTGGTGCATAAGAGAATTTGCCCATATAGTGCATACCTGCGTAGTCGGTTGCAGTTTCCATGAATTCTGATTGACCCGTCATCATGGTGAACTCGCCAGTGAGGCTGAATCCCGCGATCGGTCCGACGCCGAGCCGGCCGCCCAGCCACATCGGGTCGTCCTTCATCTCGAACATGAGCGTATCGATCTCATATGTCCCAGAGGTCGTTCTCCAGAACCAGTAGGGTGACAGTCTGAACGCACCTTCCATGAATTTCGCGGTGAAATATGCGCCAAACAGATCGTGGTCGTCCTCAACCGGGCCCATGCCAGCACACCAGCATCCGCCATTCTCGATCAAGCGGTACCAGGATAGGTCATAATCAAACATTTCAGTATTGCCGTAGAATTTGACACCCATGATTCCATCTTCGCCACCGTCAAAGACCTGCCCCGGATAGAGTACGTGCATTTTGCCCGCACGGAAGGACAACGGGGCATCGAATAGATTCGCGAAATCGAGATATGCCTCACGTACTGCTACTTCGTCACCTGGTGTTCCGCCCTGATCACCTTCGCCAGTTATTGGGTGCTTACCAAATGTTCCCCAGCCGCCAACTGTCACCTGACTGGAAACACCAGCGCCAAAATCGGCATGGATGCCGACGTCGGCATGCATGTAGAAGAACTGATCACCATAGTCATCCATATCGCTGTTGAAATCACCATTCTGCCAGAAAAAGCTATAGATGTAGAATGTGCCATTGTTTGTAATCTCCGGCTTTCCTGCGAAAGCCAGCGAGCCTACACAAACGGTCAATAGTACACAGAGTACCTTATTATGCATTTTTCCTCCTTGTTTTTATGGTTTTGTTGGTTTCATTACACCATTTTCATCCCGCTTGAGCGGGTACGGTTGCTTGGGCAGAGGTGCACCAGGCGCTTCTGCGACCGAAACACCGTATTTCCAGTCGGGCGGGCAGATAGCGATGTATCGAGCATAGCCACCTGTGCCACCGAGCGGTTTTGCAAAACCGATCGCAATGAGCGCACCTGCCTCAGGCACTTTGTCCAGATTAGCGACACCTTCAGCCTGGCAGAAGTGATTGTGCATCAACCAGTACTCGCCTTCCAGATTAGGCGTGGTGTCAGTATCCAGGGCTTCGTGACCATGGAACAAAATCATGCGTTCGTTATGCAGGAACTTGATCGCCTCCAGACCCACACCTGGAAATGGTTTTGCGTTGAATTTCTCGTTCGTCTCCCAGCCCTTGTACCAATCAGACCTCGCCATTACGACCGAGCCTTTTGGGATCTTGCCATATTTTGCTTCCCAGGCCTTGATATCAGCCATACCCAGATGATATCCTGGAGTCTTTGCCACCTTGTCGCTGATGTTGATAACGACAAGCGGTCTAATGCAATAGGTAGCTGGCAAGTCACTGATTGTTGCACCATACTCATCCCAGTGCGCGGGTGGATCTAACTGGGTACCATACTGGTCAGTGGGAATCCAATAAGAAGTAGCAACGAAGCCGTGAGGATCATAGGTATAAACATCGCCAATCGACGCATAATCACCGAGATCTGCACCCGCCTTGGTTGCTTCGAATTTCGCATGGCCGAACCCCGGCCAGACAGGAATGGTAGGACTAAAAGCATGGGTAAGGTCAACGTACTTGCAGTTCATGAAGTACTTATTATACATGTCCCACAACTCCATCCCTTCTGCCTTTAGGTTACCTAGGGTCACGATCATTAGCGTCCCTAGAAGAATAAGACTTATTCGTTTCATTTATCGCCTCCTCTTAGAATAGCAATACCTCTACCGTTCTTTATCTACCACCTCCTTTCATATTTTTTTCTTCTTGATAGTCTTGGATAGGCAATATGCGAGGCCGCCATATAACACAAGACAGCCAACAATTAGCATTATTATTGCCGATATTGGCATTTGTTCCTCCCATCCATTTTGGGTGATTATACAAAAGATTCCTCGGAAAGTCAAGGGTCTCGTAACAACGCACCTATTCCGTCTTTGCCGCGCCTTCCAGCCCTGCTTTGCCTTTGATCCACATGAGCACAAAGGACAGCACGATGATTCCGATCGTGATAATGACACCAATAAGCGTGGCCCATGCAGGGTAGCCGCCATATCCCTTCTGGATAAGCGTTACAGCGCTCAATATGAAGGAAATGCCGAGAATAACCGGTGTTACTATCATAATACAGATATCCCACCATTTTCCAATGCGAAATTCTGAAACCTCGTTCACATACTCGCGCATTTTCTGAGCCTTATATATATAGCCGATTACAATACACTCGAGCAATCCAACGAGGGTCAAACCAAAGGTACCGGCAAAGTAATCAATAATATCAAGCCAATAGTATCCGCCCCTGGTGGTAAATACAATGCCGATAAGGAATCCCCCAACACAGACCGCCGGCAATACCCACTTTTTATTG
>JBAUFP010000117.1:0-5240 GCA_049679205.1 bacterium
TCCTAACATTAATCCTGTAAATGCTACAATCTCCTCCGTCAGCGGTCACATCATATACGCATTTCCCATCCGTAGAAAACACCGGGCGGTTGAATGCGTAATGTCCCAGATCATCAATTGCCAGAGCTTCGAATGAGCGGTCGAACGATTTCGTGAGATTAACAGTCTTACCTCCTTTAGACGGCACCATCCACAAATAAATGTTGCGCCAGCCAACCCATTGTTCAGGGTACAAGCGCCCCCGATAGATTATGTGTTTGCCATCCGGAGAAAAAACCGGTGCCCATTTTGGACCGGCCGGAGTCTTTATTTTCCTTTCCCTCTCCCCATTGATTCCAACAATGTAGAGGTCATAGTATTCCATCCGTTCTTCGAAATGCTTGTTCCGATTCGAGCTGAAAACAATATGTCTGCCGTCTGGGGAAACATTCGGAAATTCATCACCGTTTCGTCCGAAGGTAAGCTGTTTCATCCTCCCCGACCTGGCCCTAACCTTCCAGATATGCTGCTTTTCCTCGGGTAGCATACCCCGGCCATCTAATTTATACCACATATTCTTTATGTGATGGTAAAGCGGTGGTTTGTCTTTTTCCGGGATCCTTGCCTTATCCTCTTTCTTCTCGGTAAACTCACATATAATATACTTGCTGTCCGGGGCCCAGTCATAGTTGCCAAAGAAACCATTTGTATCGGTTATTGCATACGCCTCACCGCCGTCGGTTGGAATAGCCCATATATTTTGCTTTCCTTTGTCAGTCAAAATAAATGAAATCAGCTTACCATTGGGTGACCATTGCGGATTTTTTATGTCCTTTTCTCCGCCAATGAATTGCCGGACCTTACCATCATCGTAGGCGACATAGAGATTCGAGAAATATTTATTCTTTTTCTTGTCCATCCATTCTACTGTATAGGCAACCCTTGCTCCATCTGGAGAAAGTGCAATCTCCCTCAGGAATTGCAGCCTATACAGATCATCGATAGCTACGTACTTCTTTCTCATGATATTTCCTTCCTTGCTTTTCTCTTAAATAGTCCAAAGAATCTCCGGGCCGGACCATGCAACCACTCCAGGAGTTCAAAGGCACAATCTAAATTCGGATTACCAGCAATGGCATTCTTGACATAGTACAGGGCACCCTCGTAGTCCCGTTTCATCCTACAGCACTCGGCAAGCCCATACAGGGTAAGGGGATTGTTATTTGCCCCACTGAGCGACAAGGTCAAGTGTTCGAACGCTCTACCGTGGTGGTTCGCCAGCATGTAAGCAAGCCCGATACGTTGATTAATAAATGTATCCTGCTGGTCCGGGCTCAGTGCTTTAACAAAGCAAAAAAATGCGCCGAGCCGGCCAATACCCTTGTAGGGTGTGAATATTTTCTGAATAAAATCTATTCTTACTCTTATGAGTACTTCACCCCGCAGCAACCACATCATAGGGCTCTCGTCTTTCCCGACCGGAACATTGATGATCGCCTTGGCATCATCAATCCTACCGGCATGAGCCAATGCTAATGCCTTGGCAAAAAAAAGCAATGTCTCATTATTAAAGAATTCACAAGCCTTATCGGCCCAGTAGATTGCACTGTCGTATCTGCCGATATCTGCAAGAATTCTAACCTGCCCAACCCATGCTGAAATTTGGTTTGTATCTGCGGAGAGAACCCGTGCGTAGCGTTTCAATGCATCCAGGTAAAAACCGCGGAAATAACTATCTTGCGCCTCCCCCAGTATTTTCTCGATGCTCCTGCTCTGCTTTTCTGGCTTATGTGAAGACTCTATCGATCCATCTTTATGTTCTGCTTTTCCAAGGAGGAAATCATCGAACGCCTTTTCTTTGTGGCTAGGAAGATCAGCTCTGGCAAAGAAAGTAATTTTCATCTACCAGTTAGTCAGAATATTAGTTACTAATCTTTCGGCTGTTTTTTTTGCCGCCTCCCTAATAGACTGTTCCTCATCAGTATCATACAACGCCCAGTCAGACACATCTCCCTCCCAGAAGATCTCGTTTCTCGCCTTATCAACACACCTCACCGAATATCTGATGGTTATTTTATACTCAAGGATCGTCTGATCTGACGTATAGGTGTGGGGACTCTTCGAGTATCCTGACACACCACCCTCCAGAAGAAGATCCGCACTTCCCTCGTCAACAATACGCAGGCTCGAACCACTGCGAAAAGCTTCGATAACCGCATTCGTCGCCACTTCATCAAGCCCGGCTTTGAGCGTACGATTTTCGAAAAAATCGATGTGTATCCGCTGCAAATAATCGGGCATCAGCGAACGTGTCGAGTACCCGCAACACGACAGAACCAGCCATGTCAATGCGAGTAATGCCATCACCAGGTCCCGTCTCCACGTGGCTAGGCATTTCTCATTCCTTTTCATGATAGATCCTATTTGCATCATGGTTCGATTCCCTTCAGTCGAATATTGGCCTCGGCGCCAATCGGATCCTGTACGCCCCGCTCCCTGACGATCTGCTCATAGACATCCTGCGCCGCCTCTGTTTCATCCATGAGTTCCAGTACGATGCCGGATTTGTACTGAGCGGTTGGCACCCACATTTCATCATCCGCGTGCAAATCAATTACTTTCCGATAGCTATAAAAGGCTCGGGCAAAATCACCCTTGCTTAGATACGCCTCACCTAACCAGTAATAGAAACGCGGATCTGATTTGAGTCTCGAGGCGGCACCGAGATTTTCGACGGCTTCTTTAATCCTACCGGCATGGAGAAATGCATACCCGACATCAAAAAAAATATCGGCCTTTTCTGACTCAACATCTGACGCCAATATTTTCTGACCAACACTAATCACGCTGAACCAGTCACCCGCCTTTTTGTGGCTAATAAGTTGATTCCTCAGTGCATCGATCATTAAAGCATTACCTTCACTCGCCAGGCTGTAATAATGAGCGGCCGAATCATAGTTCTCCTCAATATAATTCAATGTTGCGATATTAAAAAATGCATCGTACAAACGTGATCCCCTCGGATAATCGACCACGTATGACGTGAACCTCTGCCTTGCCACTTCCATATCGTTATTCAAAAAAGATGTCAGCGCCCAGTTATAATACAGATCATCATCGACAACACTTATGCTCTGAATGATAGAATCAAAATATACTCCCGCCGCAGTGAATTCTTTTTGCTCTATCAAATATAGTCCGTAATGATTTAGTAGCAGGGGATCCGGTTCGAGGAAATAAGTAGAATATACCGAGTCGGCCGCCTCTCTCAATCCACATCGTGCCAGACTTCGCGCATATATCTCGATCAAGCTCTTTTTACCCTGAAGCTCATCGAGATCGATCTTGCACACGCCCTGAAAATCCTCTACCGCGTAGCGATCCTGTACGAAGCCAGCCAGCGCATTGTGATAGAGGGCTGAATCCGTGGTCTGGGAAATAACTGCCTCGTACAAACTACCGGCATCATGACCCATTGTCCTAAAACATTCAGCGAGCATATACCGCACAAAGGGAATATGGTAGTTGGAAATGATTATGTGTTTTGCTGCATTCCTGTAATCTTCAGCGACAAAGGACTGAATCCCGAGTATCTTGCGCACATAGTCTTTAGCATTACAGTACTTAAGATAGTGAGAAATCACACGGCCGGCATCATCATAGCGGCCTAGTCTGATTAACAGCTGGCAATACAGCGAATCGATATAATAGTCATTCTTGTACTGCCGCCTGAGATTTTGCATTAATGCCAACGTATCATCTGCCTCACGCAACAATGAATCGAGCATGATGTCTTCTGGAGTTTCTTTTGCTATTGTATCCAGACTACAAACCCGTAGATAAAGTGCAAGTTCTTCTCCATCATCTGGTATGATTCTCTCAGTCATGCGACAATCAACCAACGACTGAAGGAGTTCAGCCTTATTGGCGTACTGCTCACTCCGTCTTAATCTCTCCACACATGCTTTGGCGATAGCACGGTCAAAATGCAATGCAATCTTCGTGTATCTATATAGTGCGCCGCCGCGAAGGTCTCCGTAATTTATTTCCCGAAAGTTGAAATACGCACTCACGGTATCACCCAACAACAAATAATTCTCGGCAAGATAGAGGTTCCGGGAGGGAACTTCTATCGTCTTGAACATTCTTTCCCGCTCCAGGTAGTCATTATTCAAGAGAGCACGTATAATCTTTATGGTATCACTCTGTGTGCATAACGAAAACACGGAATCAGCCAACCGGATTTCACCCTGTTTCAGCAAACCATGACCCAGCTTCACGAAAAGCGAATCATCGCTTGTCAAGTAATCGTATTCGCCCAGATAATCAACTGCTATCACATAGCATTGTCTGGCAACCAATTTCTGTATTAGCACCTGGAAAATCTCAGACGTACGCATATCATATGGATATTCTTCGAGAAAATCGCTCGCCTTAGAGAAGAAGCTAAGGAAATTACCCTCGTGATCGTGTATTTTCGTTAGGTAGTATACTGCGTCCGGATGGAGCTGCCGATATTTGTTACCGCTGAGAATATTCTGAAAGTACATGCGGGAAATAACGTAGTCACCCTGTTCATAAGTATCAAGAGCACGTTCATAATCCGTTTCCGCAGTTGCCCAGGCGCAAAAAAACAACACCGAAACGGTAAAAAGGTACCGGAACAACCCAGGGTATTTAACCAGCACGAAGCATCTCCTGCTCTAAAATCCCTTCAAATTTCTCGGCCGAGTTTTCCCAGGAGAATTGGCCAGACCACTTCTTGGCGGCCACTGAAAATTGATGCCATTTCTTCTTATTGTCCAGCAATTCGACGATGCGGTCGGCCATTTCATCTATGTCACCATATTTGTAGAGAAACCCGGTCTCGTTGTGAACTACGACTTCGCGCAAGCCCGGTGAATCAGCACATACTACCGGCGTGCTACACGACTGTGCCTCGATGGCGGTGAGTCCCCAGCCCTCTTTGATCGACGGCTGGACAATCACTTGCGCGGTCCCATAAATACGCGATTTCTCATCTTCGGAGACAAAGCCCGGAAACTCAATGTTGACGTGGAGTTTCTCTGCCAGTGATCTCAAGTCGTCCAATGCATCTCCATCGCCGATAATCTTCGCTCTTATGTTCCTACGCCTGCTAATTATCACTACTGCCTGTACAAAATGGTCGATTGACTTATAGGTTTTTACCCGACCAACATATGCGACAAGATTTTCCTCGCGTTTTTGTTGAGGCTTACCCATCGTTTCGGGAATACCGC
>JBAUFP010000118.1:0-8190 GCA_049679205.1 bacterium
CCGGCAATGCGTCCTGCATCCTTGGTCGCCTGACGCTGGGAGTCGTTGAAGTAGGCAGGCACGGTAATCACTGCCTGCGTAACTTTCTCACCCAGATACGACTCAGCAGCTTGCCTCAAATACTGAAGAATCATCGCCGACATCTCGGGCGGCGAGTACTTTTTTCCCGAAACCTCCACCCATGCATCACCGTTTTCGTGTTCGACCACCTTGAATGGAAAACGTGCCGTTTCATTTTTCACTTCATTATACCGACGACCCATGAATCGCTTGATCGAATACACTGTGTTCTCCGGATTAGTTACCGCCTGTCTTTTTGCCAGCGGTCCTACCAATCGCTCGCCGGATTTCGTAAAGGCGACAACCGACGGAGTTGTTCTTCCACCCTCAGGATTTGGAATAATAACTGGCTGTCCACCTTCCATTACCGATACGACTGAATTTGTTGTTCCTAAATCAATCCCGATTATTTTCGACATCTTCGTTACCTCCTTTGCTCTGCTTGGAGACCAAGACTTTGGCCGGCTTTATGACCCGTTCACTAACCCTATAGCCCTTACTTATTTCCTCAACAATCGTATTTTCAGGTTTTTCATCGTTCACAACCGCGGCTACTGCTTCATGGCGTGCCGGGTCAAAGGCCTCGCCAAGACTTGAGAAATCTTCCAGACCCATCGAGCGCAAAGCATCCTTGAGCTGCCGGTAGATTATATCTATGCCTTGGGCATATTTATCATAGTCATTCTCAACGCTCGCGCCGTCAATTGCCCGCTCGAAACTGTCCAGTACCGGTATGATTTTATTGAAGAATTCCACCTGGGCATATTGCCGGTAGCCATCCAGCTCCTTTTCCATACGCTTTCGGTAATTATCCATATCCGCCAGCGCACGTAGGTACTTGTCCCTGATATCTTTTATTTCTTCTTCTTTTTCCTTAATTTTTTCTTTCAACTTCGTAACTGGACCTTTCTTTTCCATCAATAATCTCCTAAAAAAATGTCTTAACCTTTCGAAATTTAGACAATATGATGGCTTTCTAGGTTTACCCCGCCGGCATTCTAGAGTGCAACTCCTCTGTCCTGGGTGCTTCTATCTACCGGCCAGTAACCGATCCGCCAGGACCTCGGGCAGACCGCCCATGATTATCTTCTGCTGGGCAAGGGGCACATTATAGTCAAGCCGGACGATCTCGATGTTGTCTTTGTTACCATCGTAGATCACGTAGCTGGCACGTGGGTCTAAGTCCCTGGGCTGGCCAACACTCCCCACGTTGACTATGTATTTTCTCTTCGCCACGATCGGGAAAGGATTATCCCGAACCAGATCGCAATAGCCATTGGCATCCTGGAACACGGCGGCCGGGATGTGTGAATGACCAATAAAGCAGATCTGCTCGTTGAACTGCGCGAATTCTTTCTCGAAATCCTCGAGCGTGAAAAGGTAGCTCCACTTTTCTGGTTTGCTCGGCGAAGCGTGGACTAACAGTAGATTATCCCTTTTTTTCATGAGCTCAAGATTCTTCAATTTGCTGATACTATCTTTACTTATCTGTTCTTGAGTCCATTTTATTGCTTCTGCAGCCACCGGATTGAAGGTTGAAATGTCGGTCTTGTCCACTGCTGCCCAGTCATGATTGCCAGCCACGATCAGCTTCGATTCCTTAATACAAAGATCAATACACTCATTGGGATTTGCCCCATAGCCAACCAAATCACCGAGGCAGAATATGCTTTTCAGGCGCCTTTTCTTGATGTCTTTCAATACAACAAACAATGCCTCGAGATTAGAATGGATATCACTAATTATCGCTGCCTTCATGATTCTTTCTTATTGCGTCTAACACCCCATTTATGAATCTACCTGAATCATTTCCCCCATACTTCTTACCAATTTCAATGGCTTCATTAATCGAGATCCGTGGTGGTATATCGTCGAAAAAAACCATCTCACACGTTCCCATACGGAGGATAATCTTATCGACCACGGATATTCGGTCATACTCCCAGTTCTGTATCACCCTGATTATCTTTTCATCGATTTCCTTAAGATTCGCCAGGGTCTTCTCAACCAAGGTCTTTGAAAATGCCTTATCTGGCGATTGATAATTCTTTGCCTCAAGCACCTTCTCAATTACCAGAGGCATATCATTATCTCCCTCTTCGTAACGGTAGAGAATTTTCAAAGCCAGTTCGCGTGCCAATCTCCTGCCCATCTATTTCATTTGCGCGTAAAGATCAGCTAGTTCCAAGGCGGTCAGTGCCGCATCCCAACCCTTGTTCCCCATTTTCGTACCGGCACGTTCAATTGCCTGATCCGTACTGTCGGCCGTGATAATCCCGTATATGACTGCGGGCCCAGTCTCCAGATTCAGCGTAGCAATACCTTTCGTTACCTCGCTGGCAATATAATCAAAATGCGGGGTATCGCCCCGGATGACCGCACCCAGACAAATCACTCCATCACAGCCTTGTTTACGCACTCTTTGGGCAACTGCGGGTATCTCGAAGCTACCGGGTGTCCAGTAGACGGTTATGTCCTGGGGACGCACCGTGTGTCTAGCCAAACAGTCAATCGCACCATCGAGCAGACGTTTTGATATAAATTCATTGAACCGAGAAACAACAATCGCAAACTTCCTGCCTTGTCCGATCAGACTTCCCTTGATTTCTTTCATGTTGCCTCCTCAACGCTTTCGCTTCTTGCGGTTGGTCAATTTTCCACCTAAGAACACAGAATCCGGGATCAAATGACCAAGTTTGTATCTTTTGGTTCTCAAGTAATTAACGTTACGGCTATGGACCGCGTAAATCGGTTGTTGTCTACTAATGGTCAGTCCATAACCTTCCAGACCAATAATCTTCTTAGGGTTGTTGGTCAAGAGCACGATTGTTGACAAACCCAAATCAACCAGAATCTGAGCACCAATTCCATAATCGCGCAAATCAGCCGGAAAACCAAGTGCTAAATTCGCCTCAACTGTATCCAAACCGCGGTCTTGCAGATTATAGGCCTTCAGCTTATTCAACAAACCAATACCCCTGCCCTCCTGACGCATATATAGAAAAACACCCCGTTTGTGCTTGGCGATGAGCTTGAACGCCTGTTCCATTTGATCACCACAATCGCAACGCACTGATCGAAAGACATCACCGGTCAGGCACTGGGAGTGTACGCGCACCAAAACGTTCTTTTTACCCTTGATATCTCCCAAGACAAGCGCAATATGATGATCGCCATTGATTTTATCTTCGTACAAAAGCAGACAAAACTCGCCGTACTTGCTCGGTAAGTTGGTCTCAAGAACACGTTCAACCAGTCGCTCTTTTTTCTGACGGTATTTGATAAGATCCTCGATGCTTATGATCTTCAGCCGGAACCTCTTGGCGATTTTCCTCAGGGCCGGTAAGCGCGCCATACGGCCATCGTCATCCATTATTTCACACAGCACGCCGGCTGGATAGAATCCGGAAATCCTTGCCAGATCGACGCTTGCTTCCGTATGCCCAGCACGGCGCAAGACACCACCCTCAACTGCACGCAGCGGGAAAATATGGCCGGGCCGCGCTAGATCATTAGGCTTTGCCTTTTTATCAACCAGCACTTTGACCGTCTTTGCGCGGTCGAAAACAGAACTCCCAGTGGTCGTACCCTTTTTAGCATCAACACTCACGGTAAATTGTGTACCGTGCAAAGCGGTTATTTCATCGACCATAATCGGGATATCGAGAGCCTTGAGCCTATCACCCAGCAGTGTTGCACAGATAAGACCCCTACCCTGCTGCGCCATGAAATTGATTAATTTAGGGGTTATTTTCTGTGCGGCGACAATGAAATCGCCTTCATTTTCACGGCTTTCATCGTCGACCACGATTACTGGCTTGCCTTTTTTTATATCTTTCAGCGCATCTTCAATGCGGGCTAACATACGCAATATTCTACAGAAATTCCTAAAAAAGTCAAGAAATAAGTATAAATTGGGAGCAAAGCGGAGTCAGTGGCTTCTCTACAATCAACTGCCAGATATGAGATGACTAAGCAATATCAAGCCTTTTTCTCTTCAGCATGATGCTTAATGACCCTAGCCTGGGCAATGTAAATCACGTCCTCGCAGATGTTAGTTGAAAGATCCGCAATACGCTCGAGGTTTTTGGCTACCAGGAGATATTGAATAGCCGAACTGATCTTTTCCGGCTCCTCGAGCATGAAAGTGAGCAAAATGCGAATCGTCTCATTCCGCATTTCATCGACAACCGAGTCCCTTTCGCACACCTTTTGAGCCCTTGCTGCATCATTATGAATAAAGCTTTCGACGCTTTCCCGCAGCATCTCCTTGACGATTCGCGCCATTGACCAGATGTTCGTGATCTGCGTTACTTGCGGGCCTTCGACCAAGTACTCAAGACAGTCTGCGATGTTGACTGAATGATCACCCATTCTTTCCAGGTCATTGTTCATCTTTATGGCCCCGATTAAGAATCTCAAATCGGAACCAACCGGCTGATGACGGGCGATCAACTCGACACACATATCCTCGATCGATATTTCTAGCTCGTCTATATTATGGTCAATCTCACGAATTTGGTCAGCCATTGCCGCCTTCTTCTTTTTCAAAGCATCTAGCGATTTGGTGATCGATTCTTCAACAAGAACCGCCATCTCCACGAGCTTTCGCTTGACGTTCTGAAGTTCTTCATCAAAATGCCGGTCCATTTTTCCTCCTTTCCTTAGCCAAACCGGCCACTTATGTAGTCAAATGTTCGCTTGTCCTTGGGATTGGTAAAGACCGTCTTGGCCGTATCGAATTCTACTAACTCACCCAGCAACATAAAACCCACTTCATCAGCAATGCGCGCTGCCTGTTGCATATTATGAGTAACGATGATTATCGTATACATCTTCTTCAGTTCTAACATCAACTCCTCAATCTTACCAGTCGCAATCGGGTCCAGAGCAGAACAGGGTTCGTCCATGAGCAGTATCTCTGGTTCTACTGCAAGCAGGCGCGCAATACAGAGCCGCTGTTGTTTCTCGGACGAAAGACTCAATGCCGGGGTATGCAACCGGTCTTTTAAATCATCAAACAGATCAACCGCGGTTAGCGAACGTTGGACTATCTCGATCAACGTCTTCCTATCACTGATACTCCACACCCGCGGACCATAGGCGACATTATCAAAAACCGACAAAGGAAATGCGTTGGGCCGTTGGAAAACCATCCCGACCCTTTTTCTCAAGAAAATAAGGTCGTGCAGTGGTGAATAAATATCTTCTTTGTCAATCAAAACACTCCCGGTGATCCTGACACCTTCGATCAATTCATTCATGCGATTGAACACGCGCAGTAGTGTAGACTTACCACAACCCGATGGTCCTATAATCCCAGTTATTAGGTTCCTCCTGATATTCATGTTGACCTCCTTGAGTGCTTGGAACTTATGATAATAGAGGTTAAAATTGGTCGTGGTGATGATCATCCGAATCTCCCGCGTATGTAGTCATTTGTTCTAGGTTTGACCGGACTCGTGAATAATTTCTGGGTCTGGTCGATTTCAATCAATTCGCCCAGGTACAAAAAAGCCGTGCGGTCAGAAATTCGAGCCGCTTGCTTCGTGTTGTTCGTAACCAAGACAAAAGTATAGTCCTTTTTCAACTCAACCATCGTGGCCTCAATTTTCGCCGTTGAGATCGGGTCGAGTCCAGAACATGGCTCATCCATCATTATCACCTCAGGCTGCATGGCCAGAGTACGGGCAATGCATAGTCGCTGCTGCTGCCCTCCGGAGAGGTGTGATGCTGAATCCTGTAATCGGTCCTTTACCTCATCCCACAGATTTGCTGATTTCAAAGCGTGATGCACGAGGGCATCTAATTCGGACCGTTTGCATTTCTTATGGAGTTGTGGTCCATAAGACATATTCTTGTAGATCGAACCAGGTAACACAACCGGTGTCGCGAATATGATCCCGATTCTTTTTCTCAAAACATTGATGGGAATCTCGAATACGTCGATGCCGTCTAAGAGTATTTTCCCGGTAATGTGTGCAAAGTCGATCTCGTACAAGCGATTCAAGGCGCGCAAGAGAGAACTCTTACCAGAATTCGCAGGACCGATGACCGCCAGTATCTCATTGCTCTCGACATCAAGATTTATGCCTTTTAGCGCCTGGTGTCCGTCATAATAGAGATTCAGTTCCCTGATGCTTATCTTTTTCATCAGTAGTACCGGGCAATGAAGCGATGCATTAAACGGTATGCAATGAAGTTGATCACCAGAATAAAAATAATCAGGACCGCTGCAGTTCCATAGGCTTTGGGCATGGAAATACCCTCGCGCGCCAAGATATAGAAGTGAACAGCAAGGGTCCGGGTCGACGAGAATAGCGAAGTCGGCAATCCTAGTGATGAACCCGCCGTGAATATCACTGCCGCGGTCTCGCCCACGGCGCGTCCGATACCTAATATGACACCGGTCAATATCCCGGGCAGCGCCGTCGGCAATACGACGCGTATTATGGTATCTAACTTGCCCCCGCCGAGCGAATAGCTTATCTCACGGTACGTATGAGGAACCGACTTTATCGCCTCTTCAGAGGTCCGGATGATAGTCGGCAGTATCATCACCGCGAGGGTCAAACCACCGGATAAGACACTCCAGCCCAGATTAATCGTAATCACAAAAAATATGAAACCGAACAAACCGAAGATAATTGAAGGCACCCCAGCAAGACAATCGGCACCGAAGCTTATGATCCGGCGAACCAGTCCACCCCGGGTATATTCAACGAGGTAAACAGCACTACCAACACCCAGGGGCGTAGCAATCACGATTGCGACGACGGTTATAAAAAGAGTCCCGATGATAGATGGCAATATACCACCCTCCTTGCCCATTTCCCTGGTGTGGTCGGTGAGGAATTCCAGAGTCAGCTGCCCGAGGCCGTTTTTCAACACGTAAACGATGATGAAGAAAAGCACAATAACCGTAATCGCCGTCATCAACAATAGGATTGCGTAGGCGATTATCTGACTGGTACGCGGTCCGATGCGAAATGTCATTTCTTACCGGTGATCCTTATTGCAACAGCATTTAGAACTATGATTATCAAAAAAAGAACACAACCGCAAGCAAAGAGCGCGGCACGATGGTCGCCCGCCGCATAGCCCAATTCCAAAGCAATAGTTGATGTCAGGGTCCGGACCGAATCCAGGATCGAACCCGGTATCTTCAATGCGTTTCCGGCAATCATGATTACTGCCATGGTCTCGCCCACCGCACGTCCCATACCGAGTATGATTCCCGCGACAATGCCGGAACGTGCTGCCGGCAGCAGCAGCATGACAATTGTCTGCCACTTGGTGGCGCCCACGGCATAGGAACCCTCACGATACGTATTGGGAACAGCAAGCAATGCGTCATATGATATACTAAGAATCGTGGGCAGAATCATGATCCCAAGGATGATGCTAGCAGCCAGAACGGAAAATCCTGGTCCCCCAAAGGTGTTCCTTATGAATGGCACCAATATGACTATTCCAATAAACCCGTAGACCACAGACGGTATACCGGCCAACAGCTCAATGATCGGTTTGAGTGTTTTCTGAATTGTCTTAGAGGAAAATTCAGCCAGAAAAATCGCACCGGCCAAACCGAACGGAATACCGACGGCCAGGGCACCGATGGTCACCAGCAATGAGCCAACGACCATCGAGAGAATGCCAAAACCAGCTTTAGTGGGTGCCCATTTCAATGAAAGAAAATTACCCAACCCCGCCTTAAATATCAAAGGAATACCTTGCTGGAATATGAAGAAGGTGATCAATGCCAGCGACAGGATTGCTGAAAGTGCGATGAGGAGCAGTACTTTCTCAGCAATCTTGTCTTTCATTAATCAACCGCGACTTGGTTTATGGGAATTAATCCGCTGCTGCCGAGGATTTGCTGACCCTCTGACGACAGCACATAGTCAATGAATCTCTTGCAGTGACCCCTTGGTTCTTCACGCATCAAGAACAGAAAGGGTCTTGAAAACCGGTATTTCTCAGTGACAAGGTTGGCAAGTGTTGGCTGTATCCCATTGATCGCTACTGCTTTTTCCCGGTCATCAACCAAACCTACCGAGATATACCCAACACCTTGCAGAGTCGTGGCAATGATTTCTCGAACTGCACCATTGGAATCCTGCACCAGGC
>JBAUFP010000119.1:0-3107 GCA_049679205.1 bacterium
TGTGAATATTGATCAGTCGAGCAGCGAGGCCTATAAATTATTAGCTTTTTCTCTAAATGGAATGAATGCCGTTGGCTATGACCCGAGGATCTACCTGGATACAGATTTCCGTACTGATCTTGCATTAGAAGCCACTGAGGCCTTGGATAAAGCGGTAGCGCTCGCTCCAGAGGACGTTGAACTGAGATTTATACGTGGCGTGGCCAGTGTGCAGATGCCGTTTTTTGTGAATAGGATCGATCAGGGCATTGCGGATTTAGAAGCAGTAATTGAAGGTGACGTTTCCGATGATATGAAGGCCGAGGCCTTGTACTGGCTCGGGTATGCACATCAGAAAATGGGAACAACTTACTGGACACAGGTGGTATCCAAATACTCGGCAACCGAGGCGGCGCAGAATGTTTTCAACACACTGCGGCCACCAGTGAAGCATATTGATCTTTCTAAATATATCATTCCTATCGTGTATATAGATTTCGAATTGAGCTATCGCGACGAGCTAGCACCGCAAACCGCCGTATGGATAGAAGAATCTGAGGGAGAATTCGTTAAGACAGTCTATGTTTCAGGTTTCAGCGGGCACGCCAAGGAACGGCAGGTTAATCTTCCGGTTTGGGCAAAGTCGTCGGAATTCGCCGACGTCGATGCGGTTACTGGTGCCAGCATTGACCTGGGACACCACATTTATATTTGGGATCTCAGTGATTACGCGGGTAAGAAGGTGAGTTCTGGTGACTACAAGGTTCTTGTCGAGGTTGCGTATTGGCCAAGCATGCAATATCAACGTGTGGAAGCAGCTCTCAGTGTTGGCAAGAAAGAGGAGCGTGAGGTTATTCAGGAGGGTGAAATAATTCCCTATCTGGAAGTGCGCTACCTGCCGTGATGCACCGCATCCAACGGCAAAGTGACGTTCATGTGTTAATTACATAATAACCCAATAACACAATGACAGTATGTTCTATTGTTCGAACGCAGTTGAGAACATAGATGTGCAGCGACCGGCAAAGCAGGACAGAGTGACATAGTGACTCAATGACATAATGACTACATTAAGGCATTGGAATCCTTTGCATTACTATTGAATCCGTATATAATGAGCGAAATAACAATGTTGTGCAGAAAGGAGTGCGAATGAAAGGCAATTTTTTGAGGATATTTAGGTTCGTTGTGATTGCTGGCATTATGATGATGTTTGTGCTATGCAATGGTGGTTGACCATTCGCCGGCACGAGGTCTTCGTGCAATGATCAGCCAGTAACACAATCCGAGCAGGCCAGATAGTCTAGTGGTTTAATTTTGCAGTAATTCAATTACTCAATGACCCGGTGCTTTGTATGAAATGAGCTTGGCTATGGGACAATAGATTCGGCAACCGTCTTTCTAATGACGTAATTACATTTTAACTTAATGACTTTGAATGGAGTGAAATATGGCTGACAAAAAAACAAAAGAAGAAATCTTAAAAGGCATGGATGAAGCGGCAGAAATGGCAAAAGAGGACTTCAAAACACTCCCCGAGGAAACCAGAAAGCTTGCTGCTGCGTGGATGAGGAAGTGGTACTTGAAGGCTGGGTACAAGCGACTCGGCCGTTTTCTGGTTGCCCACGCAAAATCCTGCGAAGCTGGACAAAACAACGCAGTCACATAATGAAATCGGGACTCAATGACACGGTGACTGATTTATGACCAGTTAAGTTAGATCACAAAAACCTCTTTTTGCCCATGACATAATACGTTGACAGCTGCGTTGTACCGCGTATAATTCCAAGATCCTAAATTCCAAATGGGCTTGAATTTGCGAATGACTTAATGACCTAGTGACTCAATGACATTTTTGAACGCCTTTGGCGTTCAAGGAGGTTCTGAATGAATACAAAAGACTTCTCAATAGAAGAAGCACTGCAGTATGGTTGGAACATCATGAAAGCCAACATCTGGTTTTTTGTTGGTGTTCTTGTTGTCGCCTGGGCGATCGCCGCGATTCCCCACGTTATCGCCAACGTCTTGCAGAGAGGGTCAGGTGGGATGTCAATCATATTCCGCATCATAGCTTGGGCTGTGGACATTATTGTATCAATAGGTTTGATTACAATAGCTCTGAAGTTTTTGGATGACAAGGTACCTAAGTTCGAGGATTTGTTTTCCTTTAAACCGTACTTCTGGAGATATCTTGGGGCATCCATACTCACTGCGCTTGTAGTATGGGCTGGCATGATCTTGCTGATCATTCCCGGAATCTACTGGGCGCTGAAGTTCCAATTCTTTGGTTATTTCGTCGTTGACAAGGGTTGTGATCCAATTGAGTCGATGAGAAAAAGCTCTCAAATAACACAATCGGTAAAGTGGAAGTTATTAGGATTCGGCATTGTTCTAGCGATAATCAATGTAATTGGAGCGGTATGCCTATTTGTCGGCCTGTTTGTAACTGTACCAGTGACGCTGCTTGCGTATTCTTCGGTCTATCGCAAGCTGCTCAGTCAAACAGAATCCGCCCAGGTAACAGTGGCTGCGCCTGAGGCAAAGCCAGCAAGCTGAAGCGAATCCGAATAACCGCCAGCTAGCTGAGGGGGTTAAATGTACAAGTATATACTAACCGTCTTCATGTTCATCATATTCTCTGTGGCGTCAGCAAAAGCTATCCGCGCTGACGTTACGGACGATGGCATAGATGATATCATTAAAATGGGCATGAGGATGGTGACGGTGCAGAATGGTGTGTCGAATAAGCTTCATACAATTATTGCCGGAGAGGAATTTCTTGCCGGCATCTCAGTTGATGATTACTTCAGTGGCACGAAAGGAAATGAAATCGCAGTTTTGATGTTGCCGGAGAAGGGATTTTTCAGTGAAGTATACGGATATCGAAACAACCGCTTCATAAAAGTATCAGAAAGCCTTCCCGGTGAATTGAGCTTTGACGAAGAACGGCGGTTGTTTGGCTATGCTACGCACGAGTGGAATCGCAATGAGATACTATTACACTGGCCTTTGGTAGAAGATGAGGGTTATTTAAAGGCAGCTGCAGTTGTTCTGGTGACTGATACTTCCTTGGTTGTTGAGGCGAATAAAACAATAGAATTCGTCATTGATTTGCTGGAGAATACCTT
>JBAUFP010000120.1:0-1971 GCA_049679205.1 bacterium
TTCATAATGTCTACAGCATATTTCGCCTCAAATGGGCCGCTACTTACGAGTATGAGTTTCTTCACCAAGGATGGATATCGTGCCGCAACGATAAAACTCAACCACGCACCCCATGAATAGCCGATTAGTAATATCGGACGGTCTACATGTGTATCAAGAATATCCTTCAGCTCTTCGACCTGTCCTTCTAGCGTGGCCGCAGTCTGAAGGGGTTCCAAAACACCCCATTCTGACGCAAGTTCGCGTGCAACTGACGCCATTTCTCCAGGCGCACCTGGACCACCATGAACAACAGCTACGTCGTAGGGCGCTTTTCCGTATTTCCTCACGCTTTCCATGGAGGAATGGGGTTACTCAGTTATTTCAACAAGACACAACGCCTTGTTTGATTCTGCCCCCCAGCGCTGAATCGGTAATAATACACACCGCTCGGGAACCCGGTCGCATTCCAAGTGATACTGTACTTCCCCGCCTCGATTTCCTCATCAATCAATGTCGCCACCTCTTGACCGATAATATTGTAGACCTTCAATGTAATCTTACCTGCTCCAGGGAGTATAAATTGAATGTTTGTAGAACCGCAAAATGGATTCGGATGGTTCTGGTGCAGAATCACCTCCGGCATCAGAACAAATTTCTCCAACTCAGCAACGCCAAACTGAGCCGCGTAATTCAGGAGCGCGACAGCTATCTGTGTTACGCTGTTGATGTCCTCGCCGTTGGTCAGGACAACCGAGCCGGTATTGTTGTTCCAGTCAAAGGCGACTCTAGCACGGATGCCAGCAGACCAACCCTGATGGCCCCATATCCATCGACCGTCGAGGAATTTCTTGTACCAAAAAAGCCCTTGTTCAGGATTGAGTATTGGGTACTGAGATGTCGTCATCAATTCTACTGTTGTACTATCCAGAATTCTCACTGTATCGTCGATCATTCCGTACTGCATGAACGCAGTAAGTAAACGCGCGAGCTGGCGCGAGCTCGTCCGAAGCGTTCCGCAGGGATAATATGGCTTGCCTATGTGTCCGTAAGGATTAAATGTTGCACCATCCCAATGATAGGGCATCGCAATATTATTCGTATCCAGATCAGCAAGAAACCAAGCTGTTTCATCCATACTCAGCGGATTGAAAATGGAATCATGGCACCATACGGGAAAACTATCAGCAAGTAATTCAACAATGTAACCACAAATCGCCGCGCCCATATTACAGTAATCATCCTGCGTGGCCGGAGGCCATGGGTTGTAGTTATCGGGGCTATAGTATATGCCGCCTGGTACCAGATACTCCTCGAGAAACTCACCCAAAGGAATCGGCGAATCACCCTGGATATTAAGTGGGTCAAGAATCGTGAAGTTATCATTGATGCTCGACATGTGGGTCATGCACATACGGATACTGATCACCGAATCCGGATAATAAGGATTACGCACCGGAAAACCAAGGTGCGTACCGACGTCATCATCCAGACTAAATGATAGCTGCTCCCAAACCTGCATCAAAGCGATCGCGACACTCGTTTTGGAAATAGAAGCGAGATAGAAGAGTGTTGAGTCGGCAACGGGAGTGCTATCCTCAAGAACCGCATAGCCATAGCAATGGTTCCATACAACCTGGCCGTCTTTCAATGCAATCGAGGCCACACCCGCAATATGATTTTCGGCCATTTTGTGACGTATCAATGAATCGAGGCTGGATGAATCGCGCGGCGTGAAGCGTTCGCGTCGGTCAATACGTTCTGTGCGGATATCGACATCTTGCTCGTGAAGTTCAATCGCGGCGGCCTCCAAAGATGCGACCACCATGATTATGATCGATAAAGGAATTAAGTCAGTTTTATTCATAGCGGCTAATAACACTAACAAAATAATGGAAAAAGTCAAGCCGGTTACTTAACTCTTTTACAGTTGATTTCCATTGCCTATTTTGTATAATTAGATCATGAAAAGGACCCTGTTTATCACTGTGC
>JBAUFP010000121.1:0-2864 GCA_049679205.1 bacterium
CTTCTTTGCGGCCAGTCTAGCTATCCCCTGCCGTGCCTTATCATATTTCGGATTCCACGTAAGCGCCTGTTGATATGAGTGCAGAGCTTCCTTTGCCCGGCCCATAAATTCCAAGGCGAGCCCGAGGTTGTAATGAAATACAGGTTCAAACATCTCTTGTTTTATCGCGTGTTCGAGTTTCTTGAAGCCATCCTGCTGGTCACGCTTTGTATAGACTTGCGCGAGTCCCAGGTATGACAAATATAGGGGACGCATATCATAGGTGTACGCCGTGCGCAGCAGATTCACGGCGGGCCATGGTTTACCTTCGTTTATATTCTCGACGGCACGGTTAAAAAGGTTCCTGACTTGGATCTCCTTAGCTTCATCAGCATCAGTTGTGTGTTTTGAAAGCGACTCGTCGTACTTTTTCCGTAATTTATCGTCGGAGAGGGTTCGGTAGGCGGCGGTGATGTACGAGAACACGTTGTTTGCCTTTTGCTTTTCTTCCTCGTTCGTGAAGCGGTCCGGGTGGTATTGCTGAGCCAGTTTGAGATAGACCTTCTTGATTTCTTTTGCAGTGGCGTTTGCTGATACGCCAAGTATTTCGTAGTAGGTATCCATTCTCTTAAGGTCCACACCAAACAATCATAGGTTTTTCTTCTCGCTTCTCAGTTGGGAGAAACGTACCTTGCCACATTTCGGGCAAATATGTTTTTTCTTCTTGTGATGGGTGCCTTTTGCTTCAGTCATTTTCTTCCGGCAGCGCGGGCAGATCATTTCTTCTTTTTCTTGGCATCTTTGATCTTCTTCATGACTTCGCCAAGCCGTATTTCTGCATTGCTGTGGTTACGGTCGAGGGTGAGTGTTCGTTCGTATGTTTTCACTGCTTCTGGGAATTTTTCGGCGCCTTCATAGGCCAGTCCCAGATAATAGTAGACCTCTGGATCATGGGGGTTGATTCTAAGCGCCTCGCTGAACTTGGCTATTGCCTTGTCGTAATCTTTGTTCAATAAGTACGCTTGACCTACTTCCAATAATACTTCAAATTCTCCTTGTTCCATCCTTCTTTCCTATTTATCCTGACAATCAATTACTATCATGATTTGTGAGTTTAGTTATTGTATCGTGTACGTAATTTTGATGTTTCTTAGGGTAGTCGCTCAAGTAGTGCAGACCACGTGATTCCTTGCGTTTGAGTGCACATTCGATGATGAGCTTTGAAATTACCGTAACGTTGCGCGATTCCGTGTTGATCAGGTGGATTCCGTCCTCAAACATTCCGCTGAAGTCATCGACTTCCGCCTTCGCCTTCTCCAGGTTTTTCTCGGTTCGTATTAGCCCGACATATCGATCCATTATCTCCTTGATTTGAAACAGCAGGTTCGGGCCAATCCGGGCCGTTTTTTTCATCCGCCCAGGTTTTTTCGCCTTAATGTGAGATAATTTCTGTAAGCGTTCCGCTGCTCGGCTTGCGAATACCAATGCTTCGAGTAGCGAATTCGATGCCAGCCGGTTTGCGCCGTGCACCCCGGTGCAGCTGCATTCACCCAGGGCAAAAAGCCTGGGTATTGAAGACTCAGCCCATTCGTTAACCAATATTCCGCCGCAAAGATAATGGGCGGCCGGTACGACCGGTATCGGTTGGCGTGTTACGTCGATACCCCAGCTAAGGCAGGTTTCATAAATGGTGGGGAAGCGGTTCTTGACGAAATCGGCTTGTAGATGCGAGACGTCAAGCAGGACGTATTTCGAATCGGTTGCGTGCATCTCGATGAGACATGCTCGGGCAACAATGTCCCGTGGTGCAAGGTTTCCTGCTTTGCTGTATTTTTTCATGAAGGAGATACCATCTTTGGTCTTAAGAACGCCACCCTCGCCGCGTATTGCTTCGGAAACAAGAAATGACCGGCCGTCGATTTTTATATTGTAAACCGCCGTAGGATGAAACTGGACGAACTCCATGTTGGCAATCGCGGCGCCGCTTCTATATGCCATCGCGATACCGTCGCCCGTTGCTATTGGCGGATTTGTGGTGTGCTGGTAAACTTGCCCGATACCACCGGTCGCCAGGGCTATGGCGCTGGCGTGTATCAGGTCGACCTGACGAGTATTGGCATCGAGATAATAAATGCCCGCGCACTCGCCGTCCTGCAGGAAGAGTTCGAGCGCGATCTCGTTTTCGCTGATTGTTACGCCGGTCTTTTTTGCTTCCTCAAGCAGGACCCGTTCGATCTCCTGTCCAGTGTAGTCCTTGGCGTGGACAATACGCCTCTTCGAATGACCACCTTCCTGCGCGAGGTTGAATATGCCATTCGAATTTTTCGAAAACCGACATCCCATGTTGTTTAATTCTTGGACTAGATCAGGGCCTTCGCGGACCATTATCGCTACTGCCTCTTCATGACATAATCCTTCACCAGCCTCCATTGTATCTCTGATGTGATACTCTGCAGCATCGTTCTCACCGAATACGGCAGCAATGCCACCTTGAGCATAGTTGGTATTGGAATCAGCTTTTCTTTTCTTGGTGAGAACTAACACGCTACCATATTGTGCTGCTTTAGTAGCAAATGTCAATCCGGCAATGCCCGAACCTACGACCAAAAAATCTACCTGCTTAGGCATTATGCAAGTTTACACATTCGTGAAAAAAAGTCAACATTTCATTACGGTATTCATGGCGTTGCGCCATTTATGCCCCTCTCGTCTGTCCCGCGATTTTGTAGTTGTTTGATTCATCAAACATGCCCAATGAATTGGGCAACTACAGGGGTGGGTTGGCGCGATGAATTTGATCTGCCATAAAACCTCCTTCAGCCGAGTATATGCTCGCCATAATCATCAGTACACTTTCATCTTTTAAAAAACACCCCAATAAGTCC
>JBAUFP010000122.1:0-1860 GCA_049679205.1 bacterium
TCAGGAGGTATGAATACAGACCCGGATTTCTCTCCCGACGGAAATACGATAATATATGTTTCGAACCGTGACGGCGACGAAGATTTATATCTCTACAATATAAACAAGAATGAAACGCGCAAAATAACTGACAACGCAGCACAGGATTTCGCTCCTTCTTTTGCACCCGAAGCGAAGGAGGTTGTTTTTGTATCCAATTTGGATGATCTATACAAATGGGAAATATATGCGATCAATGTCGAGACTGGACGTGTGCGTCGGCTGACCGATAACGGTTATTGGGATGGATTTCCAAGATTCACAGCTAATGGGCAATCGATTGTTTTTTCTTCAAAGAGAAAAGACAGCGAAGACATATACGTGATGCGAAGGGATGGTGGCGCCGAGGAGATCATTTTTGCGAGTGTCGCGGACGATAACGACCCGACATTGATACAAGAGAAGCTTTTTTTCAAATCGCAGATGGACGGTGAATGGGAAATTTATCAATATAATATTAGGACGAAGAAACTTGTCAGGTTGACTAACAATCCATGGCCCGATTGGAATCCACAGATTTCAGATGACGGGATGAAGATGCTGGTTTCGCGGAAGATCAAAGGCAGGTGGGTACTCTATTTTATCAACCTGGATGATCCATTGGATGCTGATTTCATCGCCGCTGAGATCAGAAAGCGGTTGCGTGAATAGGTAATGGGCTTGATTACAAAATTTCGTCTTCTTTTTTGCCATACCGGGGCATGAAATTAATCAGACAATTGTGCGTAGCAACCCCCTTGACAAATAATGAATTATTTACTATAATGCGGCAAGTGTAAAGGAGGTAAGATGAAGAAGCTTTTTGCCATAGCAGTGGCAGCAGGAATGTTAAGCGGTTTGTATGGTGCCTCAATAGGTCTTGGGGTGCAGTATACGATAAATGAGCCGCGTGGATACATGGATACGGTTGATATTTCTTATCCATCAGTGCTCGTTGACCTTATGCTTCCAATTATACCAGTACTCAGTCTGCGTTGCGGCTTGGTTGAATATAACATCATTGGTGAAGACGATGGCGGCGCTCACTATGCATTTGGTACGGGAGTATACGGTGATGTATGTTTCATGATACCAATGGAAGGTATGTTCAAGCCTTACATACCGATCGGTTTTATCTATGGTGGCAGTGACGCCGGTTCTGAGATGCACCTGAAGGGTGGCGTTGGCGGTATGATGGGCTTTGGTGGAGTAGATGGCTTTTTAGAAGGAGGTGTTAAGTTCCTAACTATCAGTCCTGAGGGCTTTGATAGTGAGAGTGGCACTTTCTTCTACGTCCAGGGTGGTATCAGAGTACCTTTCGGGATGTAAACGTACAATTTCAGTCAATGAGGCGGGCATTGCCCGCCTCATTTTTTGGGGACAGGCATACACTTTTGCACTTTTGAGCTCCTTTTGCAGCGAAATCCCATCAATTAACAAATGCGTTGTTGTGAAAGAGCAATAAGAAAGTTTAAAAGTATATGCCTGTCCCCGGTTTGTTCCACCGAAGCTGGAACGGAGAGAGAGGGATTTGAACCCCCGACCCCTTGCGGGATACGCGATTTCGAGTCGCGCGCCTTCGTCCACTCGGCCATCTCTCCTTACAAAATGGAGGTTTGTTATTGGGTTTGGATGCTGGATTTTTTTAAGCTTCCTATCCCAGTTTCCCTTTGCTACCCTTTTTTCTCCTCTTTCTAAAAAAACTCTTCATCAAAGAAGCGGCATCTTTTTCCATCACGCCTGCAGTTATTTCAATTTGGTGATTCAACCTCTTATCGCTGACGATGTTAAAGATCGAACCGCAGCCGCCGAATTTTTCGTCACGGGCGCCGAATATTATAC
>JBAUFP010000123.1:0-2126 GCA_049679205.1 bacterium
AGCCCAAATTTCACAACAAAGGACCTGGATGCACAAATTTAGGATGATTTTACGTGAGTTTTCCAACTAAACCATTTTCTAAAGTTTTTGTCGAAATGTTGTAAAGGGAGGTACGTATGGCCGATAAGTTTATGAGCAGATGGGAACCATTTAGAGATATGTTGAGTTTGCGAGCAGATATGGATCGGCTTTTCAGCAGCCTTTTTGGTGGAATGGCTGAGGAAAGAGAGGGTTTTTGGGCGCCGGTTGTCGACATTGAGGAAGATAGTGAAAATATCCTGGTCAAAGCCGAGATTCCGGGGATGACAAAAGAAGATGTGAAGGTGTCGGTCCAGGGTAATATGCTAACGATTACGGGCGAGCGCAAGCAGGAAACCGAGACCAAAAACAAAACATTTCACCGTGTTGAGCGTTCGTATGGCAAGTTCAGCCGGATGATCACCCTGCCGACCGATGTCGAGGCGGATAAGGTGAAGGCTAATTATAAGGATGGCATACTCAGTATTACCTTGCCCAAACCCGAGGCAGTTAAGCCCAAGCATATCGATGTTGAGATAAAATAACATTCACCTCTGCATGAAAAGGGCAGGCAATAGCCTGCCCTTTTTTTATAATACTATTGAGAACTTTTCGTCTTTGGCGGGAGTGATCGCACATAACTGACGGATTTTCTGAGCAGTCCTGAAAAAACCGTCTTCTGTTTATATATACTCTCTGGTAGACTAACATACTCCTTCATTACTACACCCGCTCTTGGTTCGAAACGGCTCAACTCTGGAAATTTCTCCAATGCTTCCCCAAGGTCCTCAGTCGGCAAGCGGATGAAGATGTCATTTTTAAAAGCTCCAATGAACATGTTATTTTTGACAAAATACGAAGGGCAGCCAAATAGTTTTCGTTCTGTGCACTTTGTGCCTTTAAGACTTTTTCTTAGGAAATTGGCGAGTTCTTCAGATGGCTTCTGCCATTTCATTCATTACTCCTTTTTAATGAAAAGGGTAGTCATTGATTTCCTTCGTCATGTCTTCCCGATCATGACGTTGACATCGGAGAAAATCATGCCCTTTTTAACTACATCTAGGGCAAGCTCTTTCATTTTCTGTATATATTGGTCGGGAATACCTTCTTCCCGTAGAATATCGACGACAGTTTCCATGTAGTCCATCGCTTCCTGGCCGCATAAGCGCACGCTGGACCGCAACGTCTGGGTAGTCGTGATGCGAACGCCGCCGCTTTTGATCATGTCGGTCCAGCCATCAAGCGTTTTGTAGTCTTCGAATTTTTGGATACTGTGCATTGATACGGTCCAAATTTCCTGGAAGCGCCGGCATAGGGGATCTTCGCTGACATCTGGTTCCACGATCATGATCCTCTTAGAGACGCGGCAGAACTCGGAAATCACAGCACGGTGTAGTGCCGGGTCGATCTCGTGGAAGGTGAAGTTAGCTAGGGCGAGTTCGAATACCTGGTCCCCGAATGGTATCTGCGCTGCATTGCACTGCACTGAGTTCGCCTTGGCGGTCTTGTGTTTGCGCAGGATTGACCAATCAAGGTCGATTGAGGTGAACCGGGTTCCAAGTTCTATCAGCTTATTTCGTGAATAGGCAATATGGCCCACTCCGACATCCAGAACCTTTTGACCTGGATGTAGATCAAGAAAGGACCATATTTCCTGTCTTATCTGGTTGCGCTCTTGTTCAAACGCGGTCATTTTGAATAACCACTTACTCCTCGAGACCCTTCAGTAAGGCGTTTTCAATTGCCTTGAGCAGCGCTTTGCTGGTCGTGGTTGCACCGGTGACAATGTCAACCTTCAGGGACTGTGTCTTCAGTATTTTGTCGACCACGCCTTCGGCTTTTTTTGCGTATTCGCTCTCCTCCCTGTTTTGGAGCACTCTGATTTGCTTTATTTCCTGCGCGTGTACTGTGACCTCTACTTCGTAGGTAAAATCGCCATAAGTGAAATCGCCGCGAAAGCTGCCGTCTTTTACATCAGACAGCACCACGTCTCCAATGACCATTTTCCGTACTTCTGCTTGTTCCTTGATCTTGGGGTAGACAGTGACCGTGAATATGGCCACACCGATAACCATTATGGCCAGCGATACGATGATGATATATAGAAA
>JBAUFP010000124.1:0-11607 GCA_049679205.1 bacterium
TATCGCCGGTGCAATGTATAAGGGTAAACTATGGTTTCGGGTACCCCATACGATCGGGATCACGGTCAAGGGTGACTTTAAAGAACATGTTACCGCCAAGGATCTGATATTATACATTGTGAAGAACATCGGTACGAGTGGGGCGCTCAACAAGGCGATCGAGTTTACCGGTGTGACAATCCACAAAATGAATTTAGCCGAACGGATCACAGTTGCGAGTATGGTGACCGAGATGTCGGGTGACGTTGGGTTTATCCTACCTGACCGGCGCGTTGTCGATTACATATCGTCACGCATCGGGGAAGAGGCCACGTCCTTAGACATGGATGTGAACGCTGAGTATGAGCGTGTCTATGAGTTTATTGTCGATGATCTAGAGCCACAGATTGCCTGTCCCCATGCGCCCGACAATGTGAAGGATGTAAAGGATGTTGCGGGGAAGAGGGTTGATCAAGTTTTCATTGGCTCGTGTACAAACGGACGCATTGAGGATCTGGAAGTGGCGGCACGATTCCTCAAGGGTAGAACCATAAAGAATGGTCTACGGCTGATCATCGTACCAGCAACCATGGAAACTGCAAGGGCTGCGGTACGGTCAGGATTGCATGAGATATTTCTCGCCAGCGGTGCGGTTGTGACGAATCCTGGTTGTGCGCTGTGTACCACGGGTCATCCGGGCATCTTGGCTCAGGGCGAGGTAATGGTTTCCACATCGAACCGTAACTTCGTGGGCAAGTTAGGCAAGGGTGCTGAAGTCTATCTCGTCTCGCCGGCAACCGCGGCGGCAACGGCACTAAATGGCGAGATTACCGATCCGAGGAGCATATGATCGTAAAAGGTAAGGTATGGAAGTTCGGTGACGATATTGATACTGACCAGATTTATCCGGGTAAGTATCTACCCCTAACTGATAAGGAGGAGATGGCTCGTCATGCCATGGAAGGTACGGAAAAGGGTGCTGAATTCTTGAATAACGTGCAGAGCGGCGATATTATCGTTGCCGGCAAGAATTTTGGCTGTGGTTCATCGCGTGAGCATGCGCCCGTTGCCATCAAGGGGATTGGGGTTTCGGTTGTGATTGCCGAGTCGTTCGCCCGGATATTCCATCGTAATTGCGTGAATACTGGTCTGCCGATTCTCATACTGGAGCCGACCGCAGGACTGAGTGACGGTGATATATTGGAGGTGGATGTCACGAGCGGTAACATCAATAATAAAACAAAGAACGAGTTACTGCAGGCCGCGACGCTTTCGACCCTCGAAATCGAGATAATGCGCGCGGGCGGTTTACTTTCATACCTGAAACATATAGAATAGAATCAAAAGAGGATAGGTTGGTATGGATAGGAAATACATTGAAGAGATATTACCCGAGATCTTAAAGATCAGAAGGAACGAGTTACGCGATTGTGTAGTAAAGGCGTGGCTTCTGGCCGCAGAAAAAGGGAAATGGGATGTACTGGAAGAAATCCCGTTCACGCTCTTAACCGAGACTGAGCAGACATTGATCCAGCATACACGTGCTGTGACCAACATGGCGATATCAATCGCCGAAACGCGCGGCGATCTGGATCTTGATGTACTGATTGCTGGCGCTTTGGTGCATGATGTCGGTAAACTGCTCGAGTATGTTAGAGAGGGAGATGTCATAAAGAAGAGTCCTCTTGGCAAGCTGGTTCGTCATCCGGTTTCGGGTTATGGCCTGGCATTGGAAGCCGGATTGCCCTTGGAGGTCGCCCACATAATCGCGGCCCATTCCAAGGAAGGTGAATTTGTACAACGCTCAAAAGAAGCCATTGTGATCAATCATTGCGATTTCATTGACTTCGACATTGCGCGTTCAGTGTAGCTAATACTATTGCTTTATTCCCGATATTTAATATAATTACACCGCAATGAGACTATACGAATACGAGGCGAAACGCCTGTTCTCTCGCCACAAATTGCCCGTATTAGACGGCGTGGTAGTCGACAAAAAGAGCCTGGATGGATTAGACAAAGTGACTTATCCAGTGGTCATCAAAGCGCAGGCATTCATCGGTGCCCGCGGTAAGGCTGGTCTCGTACAGTTCGCTCAGGATAGGGCTGAGGCTGAGCATAGAATTTCCGAAATACTGGGCAAAAAGCACGGCGGCCACGAGATAGACAAGGTTTTGGTTGAAAAAAAGGTGACAATAGGCAAAGAGCTTTATCTTGCGGTCATTATTGACCGTTTAGAACACAAGACGCTCATTATGGCAAGTCAGCGCGGCGGTATCGAGATTGAAGAGATCGCCCTGCAACAACCCCAAAATATATTAAAATATTACTTGAACCCAGGAGCTGATTTGCCCGCATTTATGGCAAGAACTATTGCGTGTGACCTTGGCTTGGGAGGCACTTTGCTCATCAGTGCTGCAGGTATTGTGACGTCACTATATGACCTTTTTATGGCCTATGATTGCAAGGTTGCGGAAATCAACCCGCTTGCAGTCAGGGAAGACGGGTCTCTGTGCGTCCTGGATGCAAAGGTTGATCTGGACGAGGATGCCATGTTTAGACATCCTGTCCTTGGTGAGATGGGCATAAGTGCCCGTCATGAAGTTGGCGAGCTGACCGACCGCGAGCAGCTTGCCAAGAAGGCGGGAATCCCGTATGTAGATCTCGATGGCAATATCGGCGTTTTCCCGGGCGGTGCGGGTTTTGGCATTGCCGCGATAGACCTTATCCAGCACTACGGAGGCAAGCCTGCGAATTTCATGGATTCGGGAGGCGCTCCCACCCAGGAAAAACTGCGCGCGATGCTCGGGTTACTGCTCGATAATCCAAAGGTCGAGGCGATCTTCGGAGCACGATTTGGTGGGATATCGCGCTGCGATGATTGGGCGAAGGCAGTCGTTCAATACGTCATTCAAAACAAGCCATCAAAGCCGATGATCATGCGTATGGCCGGCAATATGGAGGACGAAGGCCGAAAAATACTGGAGAAAGCCAAGGTCGAACATCCTGACCTTTTCAACAGAATTAAGGTATATGCATATGACACGCCGATCGAGGACGTCATCAAAGAGACAATCCGTGCGGCGAGCAGCACTGGGGGTTGAACAGTGGCGATAATAATCGATAGGGAGACTCCGACCATTGTTCAAGGCATCACCGGCTCGAACGCGGCACTGCATGCCGGGTTCATGCTCAAGTACGGAACGAGAATAGTCGGCGGTGTCACGCCGGGTAAAGGCGGGCAGAAGGTTGAGGGAATTACAGTGTATGATACGGTTAAGGATTGCGTTTCTGTGCATCCTGATGCTGCACTCTCGAGTATCTGGGTGCCGCCGAGATTTGCCAAGGATGCAATTCTCGAGGCGATTGCGGCCGGTATCAGAACCATTATTGTCATAACCGAACGAATACCAGTTCACGATATGCTTTACGCACGCCATGTGGCAAAAGCAAATGGGGTAATGATCATTGGCGGCAACACACCAGGATTGATCTCACCGGGCAAGGCGTTAGTTGGTATGTTACCTCAGATTGCGTTCGCATCGGGTAGGATCGGTACGGTTGCCCGCAGTGGTGCCGTAACATACTACATAGCAAATTCGCTGAATCTTGCCGGACTGGGTGAGTCGACGTCGGTTGGTCTGGGCGGTGATCCAATATTGGGCGCCAACTTTGAAGACGTTCTGAGGCTCTTTGACGCCGACGAGGAGACCGATGCCGTGGTCATGGCCGGAGAGATCGGTGGAGTGTACGAAGAATTAGCCGCGCCCTTTATAGAAAAGATGTCAAAAAGGGTCATTGCCTATATCACGGGTAAAGCTGCACCCCAGGGCAAAAGGCTGGGTCATGCTGGTGCAATAATAGAAGGACATATGGGTACTGCTCAGAGTAAGATAGATGCCCTGGAAAAACACGGTGCACTCATTGCCGAAACGTTGAGCGAGATACCGAAGCTAGTGAAGAAGGCTTTGGACAAAATTGAGTAGGAGTGTTATTTTGTCGCAGGTTGGATCATGGAGGAGGTGTCTATGTGGAAGACCGGCATAACTAAGATTGAACCCAACCATATAGTTACACGAGGCTATCCCCAAGAGGATCTGATCGGGAAGATCCCTTTTGCATCTGTATTCTTCCTTCTCCTCAAGAGCAGGCTGCCCGATGAAAAAGAAGCGCCGATGATGGATGCGCTCATCACGAGTTCGATCGACCATGGCGTGACACCGCCCTCTACACATGCGGCGCGGCTTGTTGCTTCAGCCGGTGTGCCGCTGCCCAGTGCGGTCGCCGCGGGTGTGCTTGCAGTAGGGGATGTCCACGGCGGTGCGATCGAAGATGGTGCGAAAATGTTGCAGAAGTGGGTGAGAGTTATGCATGAAAAAGATTGGAGTCATGAGCTAACAGCTCAGAAGTTACTCGAACAGTTGATGGCGGACAAGAAGCGCATGCCAGGATTTGGGCACCGGATCCATACCCGGGACCCGCGCACCGAACGTCTTTTCAGTCTAGCTACCGAGCTCGGTTTTAAGCGCGACCACGTGAAACTCTCACTTGCCTTGCAAAAGGAATTCGCTAAGAAAAAGGCTTTACCGATCAATGTGGATGGTGCGATCGCAGCGATAATTTCTGACATGGATTTTGACCCGCGCTTGGGCAAGGCTTTCTTCCTTATCGGAAGGGTGGCCGGCATGATCGCCCATGTCTATGAAGAGATGACAACCCAGAAACCAATGAGGCGCATGTGCGCGCAGGAAACTGAGTATGATGGTCCGTGGGAAAGACCTTCTGAATAGGCAGATCTCTCAGCTAATACTATGACTATTGCGGAAAAGATATTGGCGCGTGCTTCTGGCGCGAAGACCGTGAAACCCAGGCAGATTGTTACCGCCAAGATCGATATTGCCATGTCGCATGAAAATGCGGATGTTGTTTTACGTGCATTCCGGGAGATCGGTGTTGAGAAGGTATGGGATCGAGAGCGGATCGTCTTGCTCTTTGACCATCGTATTCCAGCGGAGAGCGAGAAGACGTCCGCCACCCATCAACGTATCCGCGAGTTTGTGCGGGAACAGGGTATAAAGTATTTTTATGATATGAAAGAAGGCATTTGTCATCAAATACTACCCGAGAACGGTCACTCCATACCCGGAGAAGTGATGGTCGGTACTGATTCGCATACAACAACCCATGGTGCTTTTGGCACATTTGCCACAGGTATCGGAGCGACTGAGATGGCCGGTGTGTGGGCAACCGGAGAATTGTGGTTTGTGGTCCCGGCATCGATGAGGATAAAGGTTACTGGTAAGTTCCAAAAATGCGTTTCGGCTAAGGATTTGATCCTGAGTATTATTAGCCGGTTAGGCTCGGCCGGTGCCGATTACAGAGCTGTTGAATTTTGTGGGGAAACTATCAGCGAGATGAGTATCGCATCGAGAATGGTGCTCACTAATCTTTCTATGGAAATGGGGGCCAAGGTTGCATTCGTGGTACCGGATGAAAAAGTAAGGGCCTACGTCAACGGGCGGACAGGAAAGGAATTCACGGCTTTTTTGCCGGATGATGACGCCGAGTACGCTGAGGATATGGAAATCAACGTCGATGATTTGGAGAGCATGATTGCATGTCCTCACACCGTTGACAATGTCAAACCGGTGCGCGCGCTAGCCGATAAGAGAATCGACCAGGCACTGATCGGTTCGTGCACTAACGGCCGGCTTGAAGATCTGGCCGTTGCTGCCGGAATCCTCCAAGGTAAGCAGGTTGCTTCTCATGTACGACTGCTCGTCATCCCGGCGTCTCGTAGAGTATATTTGGAGGCGATCCAACAAGGCTACATCAAGATTTTTCTGGAGGCTGGCGCGTTAATCCTTAACCCTGGTTGTGGTCCGTGCCTGGGTGCCCATCAAGGACTCATGGCACCGGGTGAGGTATGCATATCGACAACCAACCGTAATTTCAAGGGTCGTATGGGTAGTTCGGAATCCTTTGTATACCTGGCATCACCGGCCACGGTAGCTCAATCGGCGATCAGCGGCGAGATTAGCTCACCCCAGGATCATATATAGGCTGCTTTATGGAACTAATAAAGGGCAGAGCATACAAGTTCGGCGATGACATAAACACCGATGTCATATATCCAGGCAAATATCTAGGGATCACCACCGACCGCGAGGAAATGGCAAGACATTGTTTCGAAGCTGTATATCCTGAATTCCTGAAAGGTGCAAGGGCCGGCGACGTCATTGTCGCGGGCAAGAATTTCGGCTGCGGTTCTTCACGTGAGCAGGCAGCGACATGTCTGAAACACTTTGGCGTCAGTGCCGTCGTGGCGGAATCATTCGCACGCATATTTTATCGAAACGCAATAAACCTTGGTTTGCCAGTAGTCGTGGCGCCTGGTATCACGGGTTTGGTCAATCACGGTGATACTGTTGAGATAGACCTTGAAGGAGGTTCGGTCAAGAATACTACAACTGGTGGCGATATCCGTTCGGCGCAATTACCTCCATTCATAATGCAGATAATCAGTGATGGTGGTTTAATCAAACATTTGCAGAAGCGTTTAGCATTAAACAAGAAGCAGGGAGGATAGATGAGGCAATTTGTAGTGATCGGCTTGGGCCGATTCGGATCGAGCATTGCCCGGGCCCTAAGCGCAATGGATTTCGATGTTTTGGCGATCGACAAGGATGAATCGCTCGTCAAGGCGATGGAAGGAGTAGTATCACAGGCCGTGGTCATGGATGCTACTGATGAGAAATCGCTAAGAGAACTGGGCGTGCAGGATTTTGATACCGCGATTGTCAGCATGGGAGAGACAATTGAGGATAGTATCATGATTACGCTAACCCTGAAAGAACTCGGTGTTAAGCAAGTCATCGTCAAGGCACAGAACGATCTGCACTCCAAGATTCTCAAGAAAGTCGGGGCCGATCGCATCACGCTCCCCGAAAGGGAGATGGCTGAAAAGCTTGCCCAGAGTCTGGCGAGCCCTAAGATATTTGACTTCATCGAGGTATCCGATACCTACGGGATCGTTGAAATGGTTGTGCCTAAGAAATTCGCCAACAAGACGCTCACCGAGCTCAACCTACGCGACAAGTATCGGGTGAGTGTTATCGCTATCAAGAGGAAGCTGCCTTATTCCAAGCCGGACGGAACAACCGATTTCCGAGAAGAGGTTATCATCGGCCCGGGTGGTGTTGATGAGACAATTTCGGGTGATGTGTTGATACTTCTTGGCCGGAACGAAGACCTCGATAAGATCAGGAAGTTATGAACGACCAGTACCGGGATTTGGTCGAGTTGAGTGACTTCTATATCTTGAGTCAGCAATATGATGAAGCGATAAGGATATTGAGAAGAGCCGAGAAGCTATGTAAGGTAGACCCGAAGCTTTATTACAACCTGGGCATTGCGTATGAAGCCTTGAATGAGGTGACCGACGCCCGCGATTCATTCCGGCTTGCCTTGAAGCTGAATCCCGAATTCAAGTCAGCCCAGGAACATCTGGATCGGCTGATCGAAGAATGAGATATCATTTGGCTGAAGGGGAAATATCGTATACAGGTGAACAACTCCGGAGTAATTTCGCCTATGATAAGTTTGGTGTGATCGGAGATTCAATCGTGGCCTTCTGCGGTCCCTGTGATGTGAAAGCGGAATCAATGGTTGACCTAGAAGATCTGAAGGCCGGTAGTGTTATCTACTCGAAATCCATGCTGCACTTCATCGTCGAGCACCATGATATCGATCTAGAAAAGAATGTCCTCCGTCAAATACTTCTTGCCGTTATTGTCAAGGATGCGTTGAACGACCATCTCGGCAGGGCAGCTATCCAGCGTTCACATACTGATCTTTATGATGGAGAAGCCAAGCTTTCGGTTTCCGTCGCCACGCTCAGTCCGGTATCTGCTTTGATCCATTTCGGCATCAACATTTCGTCAAAAAACACACCGGTACAGACGCGGGGGTTAAATGACTACAAGGTTGACCCCCTGGAGTTCGCTGAATCCATCATGAAGAAATACGTCCGCGATACCGACGATACGTATCGTGCCCGGTGTAAGGTTAAGTGGGTTCGATGAAAGGTTTCATCCGGGAAACGTTCACTTCGATCCAGGGTGAGGGGCTGCGCATAGGACAGAGGATGTCTTTTGTGAGATTCTCGGGCTGCAATTTATCCTGTAGTTATTGCGACACAAAAGAGGCACAAAAAATGGAAGGGCCTTTCTTGCATGAGGGACATATATTCAACAATCCAGTTGAAGCTGATTTTCTGATTGACAAAATCCAAGAGCGGTATGTTACAATAACCGGTGGTGAGCCATTGTTACAGATATATTTTCTGCGTGAATTGTGCGAGCGTCTCCAGCCTCTCGAGAAATCTCTATATCTGGATACAAATGCCTCTTTACCCGATAACCTGCAGGATGTCGTTGATTTTTTTGATACAATATGTCTTGATTTCAAGATCCCTAGTGCTAACGGACGCCCTAAGCTGTGGAGCGAGCATGAGAAGTCTCTTGTAATCGCCAAGGAAAAGGATGTTTTTGTAAAAATCGTAATAAATGAGAATTTCCTGCCTGCTGAATTAGATGCTACGTGTCAGATAATATCTCGTGTGAATAGAGATATTCCACTCGTGATTCAGCCAGTTTTCGGTCAGCGGATACCCCAGATTCTTGATTTACAGAAGAAGGCCCTGGATTCTCTCTCCGATGTCAGGGTAATACCTCAAATCCATAAATACCTATACCTCCAGTGATTTTCTATGGTGCGATCATGGAGGATAACCGACCTTCTCCAGGAAGTTACTGCGGTATGATATGTTTGGCAATAGATAGAAGAAAATTGTGTTGTAGAAGCCAAGTCTCGGCGAGACGATTATCTGCCGTAACATGATCGAATCCCAGGAATAAAAACTATCGCGCAGCCATTCCATCATTGAATACAGTGCCTGAGGTGCCATGCCCGGAATATTTACCACGGGCATCCACTGGTCGTAGAGTGATAAGTCACTGAGAATCTGGTTCTTAGCGTCGTAGCGCCGGTACGTCTTCGTTCCCGGAAGCGGAGTCTGTACGGCCAGTTCGATGATATCGATTCGGAGTTTGACCAGGAGCTTCATCAAACGCTGGTAGGCTTTGTGGTTCTCGCCTTCAAAGCCTAGCCGTATTTTGCAGCCAGCGGTGATACGATGATTGTGGATCATGTTTATCTGGTATTCTTTTTCCTTTACATAGTCCCCGTTATTCATATCCTGTAGTACGTTTCGACCAAACCAGTCTTCCTTTAGATAAATGATACGCACGCCATCGTCGCGTAGTATGGGAAAGATTTTGGGGTGTTTGAAGATTTCACCAGTCGTCTGGAAGATCCACATTTTCTTGTGTCGCCAGCACTTCTCCAGCAGCCTTATGCCGTAGTCCATGTCGAATAGAAAATCATCGTCGAGCAGAAACACCGCTTTTCTTTTGACCTCACCGATCGCTTCGGCTGCTTCTTCCAGCTTCCATTGCACCGGATTCTTATACATAATGTTTTCGTAACAATAATCTTTATTTTCATCCGTGCACTGGCAGCCGTAAGAGGTCCTGACCTGCGAGTAGAATGGTGTGAATCCGAATTTTGATTCCAACCGTCGGTCGACCGTGAAATTTTTGGTTCTATCAGATCTATAGACATTCGCGGGTTTCTTCTTCCTGCAATCACCCAATATTTGTTTCCAAACTGCGGCGATGTCGCCAACCACGACGGATGTGCAAAATTCCTTACTCTCTTTAGGAAAGAGTGTAGGATACGAACCATAACATACGATTATGTTCTCGCCATGCCATTTCGCGGCGATGAAGTTTTCTACGTGTCGGGCAAGATTCAATGGTACATGGATGACGACGATATCCGGTGCGATATCAGAGAGGGTTTCGATGTGCTCGTCGCAATAGAGAAAATCGTGGCCCTTTGATAAATGGGCCAGACGTAGTGCATCATAATTCGGTCTTCTGAAGAACGGACTGCCTCTCATTGCCTCGAATGGGGTAAAACGGCTCTGACTCGGTGCCGGGTTATAGAAGAGAATCGTCATAACTCAACTCATGCGAGTTGTAGATTCAAACGGATAGAGGCGGATGTAAGGTGATAACGGAATCCGTCTAAATTCCATGGTGAATTTATAGAGCCCTTAGTCAGCCTTCTGATGCCTTTTATAGCCATCTATCAGCCCTCTATGAGCCTTCTCAATAAAGATCGTCTGTCGGTTACGATTACGAAGCCCGTATCGACTTTCGTCCCACGGCAAGGTCTTTTTTCTAGGACGCAGGACGTAACCGCTAAACGAAACGGGCATCGTTACCCCAACCGTAACCTTCTCCTTAAGCCTTCTCATCTTGTAATGTCGTTGAAGGTGACAAATACAATAAGAAGCAGGATGATTGCATAACCAATCTGCTGGATTATGATTCGGGTTCGTTTAGAGAATCGCTTTCTCCTTATCGCTTCGATCACAGAAATTACTACATGCCCACCATCAAGCACTGGTATGGGAAACAGGTTAATCAACCCCAGGTTAATCGAAATGATAGCCAGTAAGCCAAGTAAATTCTCAAAACCCCAGCGTGCCGATTCCCCACTCAAACGGGCAATTGCAATCGGACCGCCTATTGCCCGGCGCGATATCCGACCGATGATCAGCTGATATAGTGTCTTGAGTGTTAGCCAGATGATCTCGATGCTTCTCGTTGCCGACATGGATACCACTTGGGACAAGGGTACGTGGCGTCGCTGCAAAGGCATGATCGCACCAACTTGTCCGATCGTGTCTTCGGTTATCGGATCGTATACCCCGGTCGGAGCGATAATTGCTCTTTTCTGAACGCCGTCATGCAGCCAGACAAAATCCAAGGGAATGTCTGCTGATTTTCGGACCGTATCGACCATCTGATTCCAACTTTCTATTTCAATATCGCCTATTTTCAAGACACGGTCACCCTGTCTCATCCCTGCCTTGTGTGCTGGTCCGTCCAGCTTCAACGATCCGAGGATTGGGGGAACCAAAGGTTGTATGCCTACGGACTCGAGGGTGACCAGAATCTTCTTCTGGAGGTATTCACCTTCGCGTACCAAACCGATGGATATTTCCTGACCATTATGCTCGGACAATACCTCAAACATTTCCTCCCAGTCTTGAGTGGCTCTTCCGGCGACGGTGACGATCGAATCCTTATTCATCAATCCTGCTTTTTCGGCTGCACCACCGGGCTCGACTTCGATATTCATGTATGGGTTGATCAGCATTCCAAACGCGGTAAGGATAATAATGAAGACGAAAAAAGCGGAAATGATGTTGAAAAGGGGACCGGCGAGAACGATCAATACCCGTTTGTAAATGGGTGCGTCATAAAAACCGGCCACCTCACCACCTGATCTACTTTCAGTGTCTTCAGTGCTTTTCAGTGCCTTCTGTGTATCTTTTTCAGTGTCCTCAGTGCTTTTCAGTGCCCTCTGTGTCTCCTTTTCAGTGTTTTCTGTTTCTTTCAGTGTTTTCTGTGTTAACTCACCCTCTTCTTCGCCCGCAATCTTCACATAACCACCCAATGGGAAATAGGCAATTCTGAAATCGGTCTCGCCAAT
>JBAUFP010000125.1:0-3382 GCA_049679205.1 bacterium
GCTTGTCGAGAGATGAATCGAGAACTTCATTAACTCTGCCACTTCCCCCACTTACCTTCTATAAGCTTTCTTTTTTTCTCTTGACGCCAGTCTTTTATCTGCCGCTCCCGTTTTCTCGCCTGCTCAAAGTCATCATATTCTTCCAGATATGCTATTCTCTTAGGTTTATGTTTCTGGGTATATTTGGAGCCTAAACCGGAGAGGTGCTGAATCCAACGTAGATCCGGTTTCCATGTCATGCCAGTATAGTAGGTATTATCGTCGCACTCTATAATGTAAACATACCATTTCCATGCCATACTTCAGGTCACAAGATTGCTTCTCGACTCGCTACACTCGCTCGAAGAGTAAGGTGCACCCTACTGTTCGAGTGAATCTCGAGCTTGTCGAGAGATGAATCGAGAACTTCCCTGTCAATCTTGCGACTAGCGTCAAGTGAGTAACAATCCTGCGTTTCCTGCGAACAGAGTGATACTGCGAACGGAGTGATACTACGAGCGCAGCGGTTCTGCGAACAGGGTGATACTGCGAACGGAGTGATCCTGCGAAAGTGTTGATACTGCGTTTTCTATTTTAGGTGTTCTTTCACCAAACGCGCTACGTCGGCTGGTGTTTCGCCTACCTTTATACCGTTCTCCTCGAACGCCTTGATTTTTTCCGCGGCAGTGCCTGCGGTACCGGCAATAATCGCTCCGGCATGGCCCATGCGCTTGCCAGGGGGCGCGGTCTTACCAGCGATAAAGCCAAACACCGGTTTTTTAAAATGCTGCTTAACGTACGCAGCAGTATCCTGCTCATCACAACCACCGATTTCACCCACAAGGACAACCGCTTCGGTGTCCTTGTCTTTGGCAAATAGCTCCAGGCATTCGATGAACTTCGTACCGATTACTGGATCGCCGCCAATACCCAAACATGTGGATTGACCAAGCCCTGATTTGGTGATATGATCAACGATCTCATAGGTCAGGGTACCGCTCCTTGACACGACACCAACACTACCCTTCTTGAAAATGTGTCCGGGCAGGATACCAACCTTGGCTTCACCGGCGGAGACAACGCCTGGCGAGTTCGGCCCTATGAGCCGGCAACCCTTGTCCTTCACGTATGCAACAACCTTAACAATTTCAATTGCCGGTATACCCTCGGATATACAGATGATCAACTTGATACCCGCATCCGCGCTTTCATAGATTGCGTCGGGCGCAAACTTGGCGGGCACAAAAATCACCGAAGTATTGGCATCGGTTTTCTTAACCGACTCAGCTACACTGTTAAAGACGGGAACATCTTCAACCTTAAGCCCACCTCGACCCGGAGTGACGCCGGCAACCACATTAGTACCGTATTTAACCATTTGTGTAGTATGAAAGCTGCCGTCCCGGCCCGTAATGCCTTGCACAAGCAATCTTGTGTTCTTGTCAACAAAAATACTCATCTTGCTCCTTTCGCCTTACTTCAAAAGCGCGATGGCTTTTTGAGCGCCCTCATCCATTGTCTCCGCGAAAATCAAACCCGCTTCTTTCAGTATCTCCATTGCCTTATCTTCATTAGTGCCGGTCAGACGGGCGACAATAGGCTGGGTTATGTTTAGCGTTTTCTTTGCTTCAAGAATTCCCGTCGCGACATCGTCGCAGCGCGTAATCCCGCCAAAAATATTAAAGAAAATCACCTTGACGTTCTTGTCTTTAAGAAGGATACGAAGTGCATTCATGACCTTTTCGGGTGAGGAAGAACCTCCGATATCCAAGAAATTCGCCGGCACACCGCCGAAGTGCTTAACCAGGTCCATAGTCGCCATTGCCAGACCGGCACCATTGACTACACAACCGATGCTACCGGTGAGACGAACGTATGATAAATCCTGCTCTCGGGCCGTAAGTTCATTCTCGTCTTCACTCTCGCGGTCACGCATGCTCTCAACATCTGGATGACGAAAAAGCCCATTATCATCAAAGTTAATTTTCGCATCCAAGGCAATCAAACGACCTGACTTGTCCACGACAAGTGGGTTGATCTCGGCCAGAGAAGAATCCAGATCAATGAAAAGCTTATACAACTTCGAGGTTATTGAGGCGCATTCAAATGCCACCTTCGGGTCCTGATAAAGGAACAGACCAACCTCTCTCGCTCTGTGCGACATGAGCCCCATTAAAGAATCTGCATAGACTTTATAAATCGCTTCTGGTTTCTGCCGGGCAATCTCCTCGATTTCAACACCACCTTCTTTACAGGCCATGATGACTGTCTTCTTTTCAGTCCGGTCAACAATAATCCCGAGGTAAGCTTCGCTCCCGATATCAACTGCCTCTGAAACCAGCACTTTCTTGACCGGAATGCCCTTGATCTCCATACCCAGGATATTCTCTGCGTGCTGTTTTACTTCTTTCTCATCCTTCGCGAGCTTAATTCCACCGGCCTTTCCACGCCCACCGACCATAACCTGAGCTTTTATGACACAGGGGATACCTATCTCCTGGGCTGCCGCAGCTACTTCTTCGACCGTGCGGCACATCTTTTCCTTGGGCGTCATTATTCCGTACTTCTTGAAAATCTCCTTTGCTTGGTACTCATGGACCTTCAATTTATCCTCCTTACTTTTTGAACTTGGTGCATTGATTTTGGCCTTAAAGCGTTTTTGGCTTGTTAGGACGTTACTTTTGCTAGCATATCCAGAATTCGTCCAAAGTCAATACTCATGAGCCTCTCACAGAGATTGACTGTTCGTGATTTAGTGGTTGTCGGTATATTATGTTTGGCACCACTGCGGCACCATTATGATGCAAAAATGTCAGACGCCAGCTGTGTCTTTCAGATCATCAGTCCATTCAGGCACTATGTTCCTGAACAACGTGTCGATCGTCTGTCTGAATCCAGCATCCAGACCCAGCCTCTCTAGCCCGGCGAGTGCCTCGCGGTATTCTTGTGTTGTGATACGCCGGTTGATTTCAAGGTGCTGGCCGGCCTTGAAAGTAGGGTAGTATTGTGCCATCACATTCACCGCAGTGTTAGCTGACAGCTCGCGTTTGATGAAGCCAAAACATTGTATGCTGTCCGCAATTCTATTGGGTAGAACTAGGTGTCTTATAAGAAGACCCCTCTGTGCAATGCCTTTTTCAACTACCAAATCGCCCACCTGACGGTGCATTTCTCTCAAAGCAGGTCGTACCACGTCCCAATAATCACCAACCGCAGAGTACTTGCGTGCGTTATCATTCCCTCCATATTTGATATCTGGCATGTAAATATCAACAATCCCTTCAAGTAATTTCAGCGTTTCGACTGATTCATACCCGCCGCAGTTATAAACGATCGGAACGTCTAAACCCTGAACTTGGGCAATTGCTAGTGCTTGGACTAATTGCGGCACCCAAGGTGTTGG
>JBAUFP010000126.1:0-9767 GCA_049679205.1 bacterium
ATTCTTTCTCTGAGGCGTACTTTGTACATTCTACGATTTGTGTAATAGTGGTCATAGTATTCCATTGCCTCAGGAAAAAACGTTTTAACCAGCCTGCGGACATTGTGCCATACCTTGGGATAAGGATTTAATGTATCGAACATGACATACTCGGCACCGGAGAGTTTTGCCGACTTGAAGATGTTGCTTAGATTTTCTTCTGAATCTGACAAATAGGGGAGAACCGGCGCGACGAATACGCTGGTACGTATGCCGTTATGAGACAGCGTTCTTAAAGCTTTGAACCGCTTTTCAGTAGAAGGTGCCCCTGGCTCAAATACCTTCCTTACCCTTTCGTCTGTGGTCGTTATCGTGAAGCTGACCTTTACTTTGTATAACCTGCTCAGAATATCGATATCTCGAACCACAATGGTCGATTTTGTGAGAATGGATAAAGAATGGCGATACGGCATCAGTATTTCGAGACATTGTCGTGTGATCTGATATTTTAGTTCAAGTGGTTGATACGGATCACAAACCGTGCTAAAGGAAATACGGCTGCGCTTTTTCAGTCTCTTGAGCTGTCTGGCCAGTACCTCAGGTGCGTTTACCTTAACATCCACAAAATCGCCCCAGGGTTCAGTATGGCCGGTGAATTTCTTCATGAAGACGGCATAGCAATACTGACACTTATGCGCGCATCCGTAATAAGGGTTTATTGCATAGTCAATGACCGAAATGCCTGATTTGTTGAGTATTGATTTACATTTGACTTCGTTAATAAACATAGCAGCTTGGTGTGTCTTCATTATAAAAGGATTCTATCGTAAGTCAAGAAGGATTTTACCATATTCTGGGGGCTAGCGCATAGTGTCACCAAGTCAAATCCTAAATTCTAAATCCGAAGCACGAAACAAAACCGAATACCAAAGTACAAATTGTCTAAACAGCGTTTTTGCGATTTCGTGCTTTGAATTTTGGTATTGTTCCCCCTGCGGGGATTCAAGCAAATGCAATCAAATCGGAGATTTGAGTATTTGCAGAATAGGATTTAAGATTTGAGTGGTTAATTGACAAAAATCTATTCTTGACTATAATTTGCAGTCGGTTGTCGGGCCTGTAGCTCAGTTGGTTAGAGCAGCTGACTCATAATCAGCGGGTCGGGGGTTCGAGTCCCTCCGGGCCCATTTGCGAGATTAAGGGTTTTGACTTGAGAAGGATTAGATTGGGAAGTTTGCAGTGTTGAGAAAATAGATGTATTGGGTCAAAATTCATAGATCCGAGTAATCCCATATGAAGTGGACAGTGCATCCTGCAAAACGTGATTTGACGAGAACCGTGATCAGCAGCTTCTTTGTCACGGCGTTCATTGTATTCGTTGGAATCTTTTACGGCATATTCTGGAGCATATTCGGTTTTGTGGTGCTCTTTGTCTCTTTGCATTCATATTTTTTCCCCACCTCCTATGAAATTGACGATGAGGAGGTTGTGATAAAGAATATTTTCATGACGCAGCGACGGAAATTGAGTGAGTTCAGGAAGGTTTACGTTGGAAGAAATGGCACGTTGCTGAGTCCTTTCCGGCGCAAGACGTTCCTCAACCGATTCCGCGGAGTGTTTCTGCTGTTGCCTGAGCAGAGAGATGAAATATTGGAATTTCTACGGGCGCGCATCGAGATGAAAGATGAAGAAAAGGCCGGGGCTGGAAAGGAAGAATAGTATGTCTGGATTAGCCATGGATAAGGTACTCATTGAGAAATACGCCAATGATTTTTCGATTCCCAACGAGCTTGCCGAGATCGTTGCCCGGCGCTTTCCAGAATACAGTGAGGCACAAAGATACCTTTTCCCAAGCTTAGGGCAGCTTCATAGCCCGGCTTTGATGCCGGACATCGGTGTTGCCGTGGAGGAAATAATTGCCACGGTGAAGAAGGGGGAGGGTATACTCATATACACACACGATGACGTTGATGGCTACACGTCAGCGGCAATAGTATATAAGGCACTCGATGATATAACGCGTGGCAATGATTCCGTTCATGTTTACCCGGTTATCCGCGAGCAGGATGGTTACATTTTGAATCCACAAGTGCTCAGGTCATACCGGGACAAGGGTGTACGATTGCTCGTGACCGTAGATTTCGGGATAAGCAATGAGGATAATTTTCGTATCGCAAATCAGGAAGGCTTAAGGGCAATTATCTGTGATCATCACGAGACAGCACTGACGAGTTTCCCGCTTCCCGCGGTGAATCCCAAGAGGCAGGATTCAAAATACCCTTTCCGCGAGCTGGCCGGTGTCGGAGTTGCCTTCAAACTTGCTCAGTTTCTGTATCAGGAGTTCTTTAGCATAGACGCTGATGAATTCTACGGCTTGAAGAAAAACTTCTTCCCGGTCGTATGTATTGGAACCTTCTCGGATCGCGTTGAGTTACGCGAAGAAAATAGGATATTCAGCACTCACGGTATGCACCTGCTAAATGAGAATGATGAAGCATGGGCTCTTTGTCTTAAGCAAACCGGCGATATCGATATCAACCGGCTTCTCAGAGAAGTAATCCCGACCCTTGGTTCAGCAGCATACATCGATCCGCGATTAGGCATAGAATTCTTCATTGGAAAGGACTTGGATAAAGTGACTGTATGCTACAACACTTTGCGCGAAACCGACCAGAGACGCCGGCAGGTAATTGACTCTCTTTTTAGTGATGTCGTTTCAAGTGCAGAGGTTACATCCAAACTCGTGCTCTCGGTGGTTCCCTTATCAAAACAACATTATCTTGGACCAGTTGCAGCGCGTCTGCGCGACTATTACCGACGTAATTCAATCATTGTCGGCGTGAGAAACGATAAATGTATTGGCGAATTGCGGAGTTGTGGTCTGGACCTCTATGAGCTACTTTATAACTTCCGTGATCTATTTATTGATTTTGGCGGTCACAAAAAGGCAGCTGGTTTTTCAATGAAAAAGGAGAATCTTGATGGTTTCCTGGAAAATGTCCGGCAATACGTCAACGAAGGGAATTCTGATATAGAAGATGATTGTAATACCAGTAACACCGGAGCTGAGACCCATTTACGGAGGGCTGATATCGGAATACTCCGCCGCCTTATTCCCTTTGGCGAGGGCAATCCAGCGCCTGTTTTGACCGATGGCGTGAGTCGATATACGGTTGATAATACTATGAAGATAATCGACAGGGACTGAGCAATGGCAAACTTCAACTATGCAAAGAAGGAACTTAATCTCAAGATCGTCTATTATGGAACGAGTCTTGGAGGTAAGACAACGAATCTGCGTTCGATTTATGCAAGAATGGAAGGAGATCGGAAGGGGCAAATGATGAGTCTCGCTACCGACCTGGACCAGACGATTTTCTTTGATTTTCTTCCGGTCGATGTCGGGGAGATAAAAGGATGGAAGTTACGATATCATCTATACACAGTGCCTGGACAGGTCTATTATAATGCTTCACGGCGATTAGTGCTCAGGAATGTGGATGGATTGGTATTTGTCGTCGATTCACAGAAAGAGCGGCTGGAAGAGAATCTCGAAAGTATGTATAACCTGACAGATAATCTTAAGGTATACAACTTGTCCTTCAATCTTGTTCCCATGATTATTCAGTACAACAAAAGGGACCTGCCCAACATCATGCCCCTGCAGGAACTCCAGACTCAGCTGAATGACAGTGAATATCAGTATTTTGAGAGTGTGGCGATCCGGGGGATAGGTATTTTTGAAACACTCAAGGCAGTGTGTCAGGCAGCTATCATGAAGCATGTCGACACACTGCCAGAAGTATAAGCATTAAAACGACCAATTTCTTGTTCTCCTATTGACTAAACAAAGAGATTCTGTATAATCAGGGCATGAAGATTTCAGTCGTTGTGCCGGCGTATAATGAAGCGGTTAACATACCGTTTCTCATTGAGGAATTCGACAAATTCATCAAGAAGAACAGGAATTACGAAGTAATCATCGTTGATGATGGTTCAGAGGACGGTACTTCGGATATACTACGAAAGAACAAGCGAGCTTACCTCCGTAGCGTACGGCACCAGAGGAATATGGGTAAGACACAGGCGATAATGTCGGGTGCAAAGATAGCAAAGGGCCGAGTTATCGTGGTTTTTGATGCTGACTTGCAGTATGACCCTTTTGATATCCCCCAACTGGTAGCGGTCATCGAGAGTGGTTTCGACGTGGCGACGGGCTGGAAACAGGGTGATTATGAAAAGAAGTTCGTTTCTAATGTGTACAATTTCTGGGCGCGGAAGCTGTTCCGTCTTGAAATTCATGACATGAACGCGATTAAGGCGATCCGGAAGGAAGTCCTGAATGTCATTCCGATGCGCAAGGATTGGCATCGCTATGTTGTACCGCTAGCAAAAGAGGCTGGATATAAAATTGCTGAGGTAAGGGTCAATTTAAGGCCACGCAGATACGGAAGTCCTAAGTACCAGCAGAAATCACGTATTCTGATAGGTTTTTTTGACCTACTCGCAGTGAAATTCCAGTTGTCTTTTATGAAGAAACCGCTCCTATATTTCGGGACGGTTGGGCTCTTTTCGATCGCGACAGGCATTCTCGTTGGTGTCTTTTCGATAGTATTAAGGTTATTCGGCTATGGCTTTCGGCCTCTTCTTTATTTGGTTATATTACTCGTCATATCTGGTATTCTCTTCTTTTCGCTAGCCTTGATTGGTGAATCAATACGCGCCATACTTGACCGCCTTGAGCAAAGAGAAGTATAAGAAACTACTGACGGCCGCGCGCGTTGTCGTAGGTATAGGGCTAATACTATTCCTCTTTTGGGCACTCGATATCCAGGAAATCATAAATAACATACGTGGAATTGATGTTAGATATCTTTTTTATGCGGCGATACCTTATTTTCTATTTATTATCTTTTCGGCATGGCGATGGCAAGTCTTGCTGGATTTCAAGAAATTCGGAATCCGGTTTGGAGAAACTCTCAGGATATATTTCATTTCGCTTTTCTTTAATAATCTTTTACCCACAACAGTCGGCGGGGACATGATGCGCGTCGCATACACTATGAAAGAACGCAGAGCTGATGCTCTGGCAACGGTGCTTGTCGATCGGATACTGGGATTTGTTGGGTTATTCATATTCGCTCTGATCGCGGTGCTTTACCTATTGATCGAGAGGAACGAGACTGAATTTCTTCCGTTTATGATTATCGGGCTTAGTGTTGTTGTTCTGATCACTTACATTTTCTTTTCAGAGAAAGCCTATTCTTTCATATCTCCGGTCATAAGAAAGCTCAAGATTTTTAGAATAGGAGAGCGAATCAACCGCCTGCACGAAGCAGGCACTGATTTTGGTGGTGCTTGGGGGCCGATTAGTCTATGCGTTGCACACTCGGTAATAATCCAGGCTACATTGGCCATTGCACCGTTCTTTGTTTTGCTGGGCATGGGAAACTCTGAGGTCAGTTTGGTTTCATTTTTTATCTATGTGCCAATAATCAACGTCATTTCGATGATTCCGGTATCCTTGAATGGTCTGGGGGTGAGAGAGAATTCCTACGTTATTCTCTTTTCACGTGTCGGCCTTGATGGTGAGGTATCTTTGGCAGTGTCATTGGTTTCTTTTTTCATTATTTTTCTTTTCTCGCTCGTCGGTGGTCTCTTCTTCATTTTCCACAGGCGTCGCTGGTAAACGAAGATTCAGACATCAAATAAAGTAAGGAGGTTTAATGAAGGTTTGTATGATCGGAACAGGTTATGTTGGTCTGGTTTCGGGAACCTGTTTTGCTGATATCGGTCATGAGGTGGTCTGTGTTGATAATGACAAACGCAAAATAGATGTATTGAAAAAGGGTGGTATACCGATCTACGAGCCCGCGTTGAACGAACTCGTTAAGAAGAATGTTGATGCTGGCCGGTTGTCATTTACAACTGATACACGCGAAGGTGTTGATAAGGCGTTGTTTGTGTTCATTGCCGTTGGAACGCCGCCAAAGGATAGTGGTGAGCCTGACCTTTCGAGCATTGAACAAGTTGCTACAGAGATCGGTGCTGCCATGCGCGATTACAAGATTATCGTTGAGAAGAGTACCGTACCGGTGCAAACGGGTCGTTGGGTGCGCACCGTGGTCGAGAGGTTTAGCAGGCATTCCAAGGAGTTCGATGTGGCTTCAAATCCCGAGTTTCTGAGAGAAGGTTCAGCAATCAATGATTTTCTGCATCCAGACCGGATTGTCTTAGGTGTAGAGAGTGATAGGGCGGCGGAGAAACTATTGGAGCTGTACAAACCCATTGATGCGCCCAAGATTGTGACCGATATTGCCAGTGCGGAGTTGATAAAACATGCTTCCAATTCCTTCCTTTCGACTAAGATTTCTTTTATCAATGCGCTTTCGGTTATTTGTGAGAAGTCAGGTGCCGATATATTAAAGGTTGCCGAAGGCATGGGCTTGGACAAGAGAATTGGTCGTGAGTTTCTGAATGCTGGTGCCGGTTTTGGCGGTTTTTGTTTCCCGAAAGATCTGAGGGCTTTCATAGGTATTTCTGCCAAGATGGGATATGATTTTCGCTTGTTAAAGGAAGTCGAAAATATCAACGAAGAGCAGATGTTAAGTGTGGTTAAGAAAACTCAGGACATCCTGTGGAACCTGAGAGATAAGAAAATAGGGATTCTCGGTCTTGCTTTCAAACCAAATACTGATGATATGCGTTTCGCTCCATCAATTACGATCATCAGAGCATTGCAGAAAGAAGGCGCGGCAATCAAGGCATATGATCCGGTGGCTGTCGAACGCGCCAAGGCGATAATGCCCGATATAGAATACTGCAAGAGCCCATACGATGTCGCAATGGATGTTGACGCAATCGTGCTGGTTACGGAATGGGACGAATTTGAGAAATTGGACTTGCACAAGATAAAGGATGCTATGCGTCAACCAGTGTTTGTTGATGGACGTAACCTCTTTGACCCGCAAAAGATGAAGGAGCTGGGTTTCATCTACACTGGAATCGGTCGATGAGAGTATTGATCACGGGCGGAGCGGGATTTATCGGCTCTCATCTCGCAGACTACTATGTAGAGCAAAATGATGGAGTAGTCGTCGTTGACAATCTTATTACTGGTAGCGAGCGAAATATCGCCCAGCATCTTTCCCTCAGCCGGTTCCAATTCATCAAAGAAGACATTTGTGATGTGACTCAAGTCGACGGCGAATTAGATTTAATATTGCATCTTGCATCACCAGCTAGCCCTTTTGATTACTTGAAATATCCAATTCTAACAATGCGTACGGCGTCGGTCGGTACCTTGAACATGCTTGAAATCGCGAAGGAGAAGAACGCCAAGTTGCTGCTGGCGTCAACAAGTGAGGTATATGGCGATCCTGAACAGCATCCGCAGAGCGAGACATACTGGGGTAATGTCAATCCGGTTGGCCCGAGAGCCGTCTACGATGAAGGCAAGAGGTTCGCCGAAGCGCTAACCGCTGCTTATAATCGTACACACGGTCTTAACACATGTATCGTTCGGATATTCAATACTTACGGGGAACGAATGCAGGAGGATGATGGCCGAGTGATACCGGCATTCATCAACCAAGCGCTGAAGAATGAAGATTTCACGATTTTCGGTGATGGTACGCAAACCAGAAGTTTCTGCTATATCAGCGATATGGTTGAGGGAATTACGCAGGCTGCAAGAGCCGATGTTTCAGGGCCAGTCAATCTTGGTAACCCAAAGGAATACACGATGTTGGAGATTGCCGATATGGTCAAACAACGCTGCGGGAGCACGGCTCAATACAGGTTTATGCCTTTACCCGAAAACGATCCTAAGAGGAGAAAACCTGATATCACACTGGCGAAGGAGTTGCTTGGGTGGCAGCCCGAGGTCACCCTCGATCAGGGATTGGTTAGGGTTATTGAATACTTTAGGAGGAAGTGATGATTGCGTGGCTGCAAATTCATGGCATTAGGATTGCGATTATTGTCATATTTGGCTTTGTTGGGTACTTGATTATGAAAAGGGTTGTGCCCCGTTTGATAAAAAAAACAATGCTCATGAGGATGAAGGATCAACCCGAAGCCGCAATTGCCAAACGGAGCAAAACCATATCATACGTTATCACGAATACCATTGGGATTTTTATCGGAGTCCTCGTGCTCTTCACGATACTAGGCCAGGTGGGCTTTAATATCGGACCCGCATTAGCCAGCCTTGGTATCGCTGGACTGGCAATCAGCTTCGGTGCGCAGAGTTTGATCAAGGATTTGATTAACGGCCTCTTCATCCTGCTGGAGGACCAGTACGGTATTGGCGACGTTGTGAGGGTTGGGGGTATCAGCGGCCTCGTTGAGGAAGTCAATCTCAGACGGACAGTATTGCGCGATTTAGATGGCGTTGTCCATTTCATACCCAATAGTGAAATTAGTATCGCCAGCAACCTCACTAAAGAGTATTCGCGCGTGAACATGAACATTTCGGTTGGTTATGGTGAGGATCTGGATCGTGTGATGGAAATAACCAACCAGGTGTGTAAGCATATGGCGGATGAACCTGAGTGGAAGAAGAAAATAATCAAAACCCCACAGGTATTGAGGGTGGATGCCTTGGGTGATTCAGGCATTGAAATAAAGATACTCGGCGATACCCGTCCGAGCATGCAATGGGAAGTTATGGGTGAGTTAAGGAGACGTATAAAGAAAGAATTCGACAAAGAGGGTATCGAAATACCCTGGCCGCACATGAAGGTCTATTTCGGTAATCCTATGCAAAAGGATTAAGTCTCTTGACAGATTTGTAATCCCCAATATAATTCACATAGTATCAGGAGGTTTACATGCGACGACCGATTCTTGGTCTATTAATATTCTTACTGTTTATTTATTCGTGCGCCGAAAAGAAGGACAGATTCACCGGAGAGCGGGGCGGTTCGTTAACCATCGGGACAATGGATTCACCGGCAAGGATCAGTCCTCTTCAACCGTCATTGTTTTCCTCCAACGACGTTCTCGACTTGTTGTTTTTGCGTCTTCATCGGGTTGATTCCAAAACAGGTAAGATGAAGCCGATACTTGCTGAGTCATGGGAATTTTCTGAAGACCTTAAGTCGATTACTTACTATTTGAGGAAGGATATCAAGTGGTGGGATGGTAAGCCAGTAACTGCGGATGATATCCATTATACATACCAGAAAATGAAGGAACCGGAGACGAATTATCCTAATATCAATTCTTTGCGTTTCATTAATGAAGTCATGGTTCTGACACCACACTCCATTAAGTTCACTTGCGAGAGAGTGTATGCTGATATCCTGACTGATACTGACATAATGCCCGTGCCCAAACATTTACATGAAGAAATGGGTCCGGGTTTTGCGGAAGACCCGGTGGGCAACGGGCCTTACAGAATTAAAGAATGGGTCCCCAATAGAGGCATTATCTTGACTGCCAACGAACAATATTACCATGAGGCTCCACCACTTGATGAAATACACTTGAAATACTATGTGAACGCCGATGAAATGTTGGATGATTTTGACAATGGCGATTTAGACCTCATACTGGATATAACCCCGAATGCGGCTCAGGAGTTAACGAAGAACGAAAACGTGCGCGTTCTTGCGCAACCGGGTAACACGTATTTGTATGTTGGCTGGGACCTGAAAAACCCTTTTCTGGAGGAGAAAGCGGTACGTGAGGCCTTGAGCATGGCAATAAACAAACAACGGATTCTCGCTGATATTTATCTGAATATGGGAGAGATTTCATCCGGGCCCTTGACACCATCATCG
>JBAUFP010000127.1:0-13817 GCA_049679205.1 bacterium
TTGACTGGAAACTAGCCCGCCGGTTCCGTATCGGACGCGCCAACCTCGTGCTTTCCGCCCTGATATTGAATTTCTTCAACACAAGACAGGTAATCGATGTCTACAATACAACTGGGGATCCGGACAAGCATGGCGACCCCTTGCCCTCAGTTGACCAATTCGCCAACACCGCGATAAGCAGCATTTACTACTCGCCGCAAGCTGACTACAATCATGATGGATTGATAACACCGATCGAGGCGCGCGATGCTTACGTAAGTGCATTAACAGACCTGTTCTTGGACCCGACGAACTACGGCAGTCCATTGCGCATCCAGTGCGGCATTGGCATCGAGTTCTAGATATTATCAAAGGATAGGTGTAATCTAAAGTATCGAATTTCACAGATTTTTCACCAAAATCCTTAAAATGTAATCGATAGGGAAGTCACATGGGTACAAATCTACTCACAATCTGTCATTCTGGTAATTCTGAGATTGACGGTTTGAGGCGACATGTAAGAAAATCAGGTCGGGCAAATAGTTGCTGCTTTATGTCCGCATTGACAAGATCTATCTTATGCTTAGAATTATCATGGAGGAAAGAATGAAGTTTACAAAACTCGTAGTGCTCGTGATTGCTATTGTGCAACTAAATGCCGATGTGATCGTGCTCAAAAATGGCAACAAAGTAGAATGCGAAATACTCACCGCCAGAAATGATACTCTAGTAACCATTAGTATTGCCACGGGTGAATTACATAAATTCGCATTTGATGAGATAATCCGGGTAGAAAAACCACAGTTACTAACAAAGAAGGATAAATCGATTGAGTATGGTTTTTTCGGCGGCATCATTGGGACACTAGTAGCACTCTCGCTCCGTGAACTCGCCGACTTGGAAGATTCTAAGATCGTGGCCCCGCTCTACACAATCTGCGTGAGTACGGGCATAATATTAGGTGTTCAAACCGGGAAACCCTGAAATGCTTATCCTGTTATTGATAACCCAAGGTTTTAATCCCAACCTGTCGTTAGGTGTTCTGTTACCCGAAGAAGACACCGAGCTCTATTTCGGGCATGTGTATCACCTCAGAGCAGAAAATAGCTTCACCAGAAACGTATTCGCGCCTGGCATCTTCGTGGATTTTTTATATAAGGGTAACGATCCGTACAACGACCCGCATTTCGTGAATTCAGGGATACAATGGGTAGTGAAGGCAGGTGGCGGCGGTCTCTCTTTACGCTACACGCCCCACCGGAATTTTGATTTCGATATCACAATCGGCTACTATACTGGTGAGATGAGTTATCCTGTAGCCAACGATAGCGGCATCGTATCACGCCAGAGAATTAAACGGAATTCTTTAGGGACAACGTTAGCGTTCAATCTTCATGAATACATCGGAAGCATAAGAACCGGTATTAGAATCTATGTTACTCTGATTCCTTTCGGTGCAAAAGAACGTCCTGATATATGGTGGGGAGAGCAACCTTATGATGAACTCGAATACGCCTCACTCAATAGTTTAGGTGTCGGTCTCACGGTCGGTATAGGAGGTAAGAGATAAAATGAAACAATTAATACTATCCATATCATTAATCGGCATACTCTGGGCTGATGGTGGGTTCATCCCGCCCCCGGGTAATGTAGAGATCTATAGTGCTGACCAAGTCGCGCTCATTAAGATTCTGCCGGGGGCTGAGGAACTTTCGATTCTTGTGAAGGCACATTGGGTGCAAAACTATGGAGGGTTTGCCTGGGTTGTACCTTTACCTGCCCTTCCCCAGATTGATCAAGTAGACACCGAACTCTTTACTGACCTGGCCTACCTGAGCGCGCCCATCAGGCCGTCTGGAGGCTGTGCCGGTCCGTTCACCCTGGGTGAAAACGGTGGATCTTACGGTGGGTCAGTAGAACCGGGCAGGGAATACCACAATATCATCAGTTACGACACGCTCGGTTTCCTTGAAACCGTGCTCATTCAAACCAACACGGCTGATTCGCTAACCAATTGGCTCACCAATAACGGTTACATAATACCTATCGGTGGAGAACAAATATTCGTCGACTATCTGGACCGTGACTGGAACTACTTTTTCGTTGCCCGCGTTGACACTACATCTGAGAGCGATGATCGAAACGTGGCAATTAAGCTCACATTCGCGACTACAGAAATCGTATACCCAATGAAAATCTCATCGATCTCATCATCCCCTGGTAACGAGATATTTCTCTACACAATTGGTGAACATAAAATGTTCTTTGATGGGGCAGAACTTGAATATGCAAATCTGATATCAAATGAGGAACTGGACGCAATCGAGATCGATTTCCCAGCACTTGCTGCTTATATTGAAGAAGGATCCTATATCACTAAACTCACTACATCTTATGAAACACCCCAGGACATGGACGAAGATATCGTGCTGTACGAATCGTCCGATGATACAGAGTACCGTCAACTGGCCGGAGGTGATGGTTATTATCTACACGGCATGTCTAACAGCCTACTATTGTCTTTCATCTTGCTCTTAGTATACATCGGCTTTCGCAACATCAAAAAGAGAAGGTCATCGATTTCAACGAATTAGCGTAAAGAAACCACACTGTATTCATTGACGTCATCCCTGTTTTGTGTATTATATGGAAATATGAATACACAGGTTTCGAGCGAACGTACGAAAAAAGGCGCCTATGTCGTGATCGAATGTCCGGAAAAGATTCCATGCGATCCGTGTGTTGACGCCTGCCCGAACGGTGCTATTTCCATACCCGGCTCGATAATCGAATTACCCGAAATCGATTATGAAAAATGCACGGGCTGTCTGGTATGCATTCCACGATGTCCTGGCCTAGCAATATTCGTGGTTGATGAAACACCCCAGGACTACGCAATAGTGTACATTCCATATGAGTTACTGCCCAGACCTAAAAAGGGTGACAAGGCACTGGGGCTTGACCGGGATGGAAAAGAACGGTGTGAGGTGGAGATTCTGAAGGTCATTGACGCCAAGAAATTTGACCATTGTGCGATCGTTGGTTTTTCCGTACCCAAAGAATTAGCCCAGGAAATAAGGGCCATCAGACTTGGGGAGTAACTTTTTGCAGGTAAATATTGTCTAAATAAATGAGGTGAAAAGATGATAAAAAAACTAATATCCATTATGTTGCTTACGCTCGTCTTCGCCGTCGCCGACGAGTATCTAGTGCGGGTTGACCTGGATGAGGACAGGTTAACGCCTCTTTCCCAACAGGGATTAAAGGTCCTTGCCGAACTTGAACACAACGCTATTATTCTACTTAGCGATGCTGATTTTGGTAAAATCCAGCTATTCAGTCATGAGATACTCGACGTCCAGCCCAAAGAGGGTGACTATTATTTAGTACTACCCATGGATAGTATGATTGATCTAACAGTCTATGGCGATGTCCTATTGAACGATGGCGACGACTATCTACTCAAATTACACGCTGGTATGCTGGAACCACTAATACGTCAGAAGGTCATGGTCAAACGATTATCGTTCACGCCCATGGTGCTTCAAACCGGGCGGGTGTCCTCACCGCCGGATCACGGCACTCAACTCCCCGATGTTTTCTTTAATTATACGGTCCAAGAAATGGTTGATCTGGTTGACGCTGATACTATTTTGAGCAATGTTCAAAGATTACAGGATTACGGTACGAGGTATTCCACGCACGACTCTTGTTTTGCAGCCGCCGGGTATATTTTTGACAAATTCGTTGCTTACGGATGTGATTCGGTCTACTTACAGTATCATGAAACAGGGTACGCACCGAATGTCATCGGCGTCAAACGCGGAGAATTGTATCCCGACTCAATATACACAGTTCTCTGTGGTCATTTTGATGCGACTTCTTATCTTGCGCCGGCAATCGCACCGGGCGCAGACGATAATGCGAGCGGCAGTGCGGCAGTGATCGAAGCGGCACGTGTAATGAGTGATTACCAATTCGAATATTCGATCCGGTACATTGCTTTCTCCGGCGAGGAACAAGGACTTTATGGCAGTGAACATTATGCCCAACTCGCGCGCAGTCAGGGCGACAGTATTCTCGGTGTGATCAATGGTGACATGATCGCCTATTCGGATATCCAGCCCGAGTCCCTTGAAGTCTTTGCAAAAACGTACAATCCTCCTTGTGAACCTTTTGCTGATTTCTTCATTGCTGCAGCCGATACCTATACCACCCTCCTCACCAACAAGCGTATGACCACAACTATGGTTTATTCAGACCATGCACCTTTCTGGGATCAAGGCTATTTGGCTCTATGTAATATAGAAGATTTCTGGGTAGAAAACCCTTATTATCATACACCCGGTGATACTATTGGCGCTGGATACAATGACCACCCTTTCTGTACCGAAGTAACAAAAGCCGAAATCGCTGCCCTGGCACTCCTGGCAATTCCCTATGGAACCGGAATAGTTGAATTCGAGAACGGCAAATCAGAAAGTACACGATTGATGGTCCGACCGAGCATCGGCAAAAATTTCTTCACAATCTCTCTCACGACACAGTTCGCTGACCCGGTCGATTTGAAGATCCATGATGTGACCGGACGTGTGGTGAAAAATCTAGTCATGCTGGCATCAGACATCGGTCATCGGTTATCTGTCAAATGGGATGGTTCGGATAATACAGGACAGAAACTACCCGGTGGCATTTATTTTCTGGAACTAACCGAAGAAGACACCACGCAAACCGCAAAGCTTGTGCTATTGCGTTAGTTTCGTGGTGCGAATGTCTTCGTAAGGAAATCAGCAAGACCGGTCATCATTTCTCTGTTTCTATCCATTCCTTAATTTCATCTTTGCTCGGGATCCTTCCCGAACAGATTACTCTGCCATTTATAACCAACCCGGGTGTCGCCATAATTTCATATTCCATTATCTTCTTCATGTCCGTGATTTTCTGAACATCGGCCGCGATGTTCAATTCAACCAAGACATCGATCGTCCTCTTTCTAACCTCTTCACATCGAGGACAGCCAGGACCCAAAATCCTAATCTCCATAATGACCTCCTACCTTTCCCAATAAAGCTTTGATTCCAAATGATTAAAGTAAATGCAGACTGAAAACTCTCTGAATCCATCCATTATCGCCGCAATCTCAAATCATGCACTTATCAACAAATAGACACCGCCGAGAATTACCAGCACACCGCATACTCGTTTTACGATGACTGCGCCTTTTGATTTTTCGGTCCAATTCAGATAATGGCCCACGGTTTCGGTCAGAGACCCAGCAAGGACGATTATTGAGCAATGTCCGATACCGTAGGCGAGCAGCAGACCAATCGCAAAAAACAATTGCACGGCGGCAACCTTGAAAACAACACCCAACATCGGCGCCATATACGCAAACGTGCAGGGACCTAGGGCGAGTCCGAACATCAACCCAATAATAAAAGCGCCGATCAATCCCTTTTGTTTTATCGGCTTACCGTCTGACCCTAACCAAGGCAATGTAATGATACCAAGAAGATATAGACCGATTATGAAAAAGACCACGGCGACGATATAGTTACCGACCCTTCCGATATCTCCGATCATGCGGCCGACCAAGGCGGTTGCTATCCCAACAATGCCGATAGTTATGAGAATGCCAGTGGAAAAAAGCAAAGATATCAAGAAAGCTCTCTTGATTGGTATATTCCCTTGTGCATCAACATAGCCGACGACAAGTGGTATACTGGCAAGGTGACAGGGGCTCAACAGAATGCTCAGTATCCCCCATATGAAGGCGGCCCCAAATGCAATATATGGATTACCTTCAACCGCTCTCGTCAATGAATTGAACAACCCAACCATTACCGCATTACTCCACACCCATCTTTTTCAACTGGGAGACAATATCTTCCTCGGGCATGAAACCCTGGTGCCGGAATACTTCTTCACCGCCGGCATCAAAGAATATTTGTGTGGGAATCAGAGTAATCCCATACTTCTGGGACAAAGCACTATATTCACGAATGTCAAGGATAAGAACCGATGCTTTCCCCTTAAAATCACGTTCCAATTTTTCGAGAATGGGCTGCATCATCTTGCATGGAACGCATGTACCACGACCAAAGTCTGCAACTACGGGCAGCCCGTTTCTGAGTACATTCTCGAGCGGATTCGTTACAGCAACATGAGGTGTGTCTTCAACCTTCTTGCCGGATATGGTATCTGAAACTGCTGCTCTCGCAGATACACCTTGAGCTGTATCATCGAGTGATAGACTGTTGACTCCTGCACCAGGGTTTTCAGCCACGCCGGTTGTAGCAGACACAGAGCTAATCGTAGTTTTCTCTCTCCTGTTGCCAATAACAAAAATAGCTGCCACGGCTATTAGAATTGTAACCAATGCTACAATTCTATAATGAGAAATCACCTCTTTCCTTTTCATCAATACCTCCTCAATGCTATGATTTTTCTTAGGTCCTCATCGAGCTAGAGGCTACCAATAGACGCTCATGATTTGAAGAACCATTTGGTTCTCTTGCATAACCAAACCAGAAAGAGCATGATTGGCACTTCGGTCAAAACGCCAACAACTGTTGCCAGTGCGGCACCTGATTTAACCCCAAAGAGCGTTGTTGCGACCGCGATAGCGATTTCAAAATGATTGCTGCCTGCAATCAGGGCGCTCGGCGCAGCATCCTCATAGCCAATACCGATGATTTTCGCAACAATGTATGTGAGAACAAAAACCACGATAATATTGGCAAAAATACCTAAAGTAATCATTCCAATAGCACCGGGCAGACTCACGATTACATATCCTTGAAGTGCAAAGAGGAGAACGAGTGTCGCTAAGAGGGCAATCACGGCTACTATTTTCAAAGGTGCGACAATACGTTCATTAAACCAATGCAGTCCCCTTCTCTTTATGCTCGTTGTACGCGTGAGATAACCCGCAACCAGAGGTACACAGATGTAAATTAACACTGAAAATGCGATCGTTGCCCAGGGAATGGGTATGCCTGAAATGCCCAGCAAGAAGCCAGCCATTGGCGCATACAGTACAACCATCGACAAGGAATTAACCGCACACATCACCAAGGTGTGAGCCATATTCCCCTTTGCTAGGTAACTCCACATCAGCACCATTGCCGTGCAGGGAGCCACACCCAACAGTATCATCCCAGCACGGTACTGCAGCGCTGTTTCTGCTGGTATGAATGCCTTGAAAAGTACACCAAGGAATAACCAAGCAAAGAATGCCATGGTGAATGGTTTGATGGCCCAATTAGCAATCAATGTTGTGGCAATCGGTTTCGGTGTTTTACTGGCAATCACTACACGACGAAAATCTATCTGCACCATTATTGGATAGATCATCCAGAAAAGGCAGATGGCAATAGGCAATGAAACATTGGCGACTTCAAGTTTGCTCAAGGTAATGCTCAAACCGGGGAATATCCTACCCAACGCAATGCCCGTAATAATACAAAGAAATACCCATAGAGTTAGATACTTTTCCCAGATTCCTAAACCTCTTGTTTTCTTATCATTTTCCATGCTTTATCCCTTTCTTCGAAAGGATAGATGCGGACGGATTAATGTAAATGCAAATAGATATTCGTTTCAATCTGCCATAATCTGTTTGAATCAAGTTTTTATCTAAAACAAAAACCCATAGAACCAACCCACCATCGTCGACAAAACGACGACTAGTGTTACGAAGACTATTGTTTTTTTCGTACCCATGACGCTGCGGATTACGAGCATATTGGGTAGACTCAATGCCGGTCCCGCTAAAAGCAGAGCCAGGGCCGGGCCTTTGCCCATGCCGCTGCCCAGCAACCCTTGAAGGATCGGTACTTCGGTGAGAGTCGCAAAATACATGAATGCCCCCGCGATCGACGCGAAGAAATTCGCCCCGAGGGAATTACTTCCTACTAACATGGCAACATATCGGGAGGGAATGATCCCTGCATCCGTACCTGGCCGGCCAAGTAGAAACCCGGCAACGAGGACGCCGGCAAAAAGCAGCGGTAATATTTGTTTGGCGAAAATCCAGGTGGAAAATACCCAATCGTTTATTTCGTCCTTTCTAAACCAAGCAAAGAGCATTATGCAGAGAACGATCAGTGCCCCACCGGTCAAGTACCAGTGAATACTGTAAATCGCATTCCACAATCCAACCACCTCTTTGGGTTTTGCCCAGGCCGCAAAGATCAGGATGAGAACGAGCACAAGAAAATAAAGGGCATTCTGTCCGAGGGAACGTCCTTTATCAACCGCAGATTCAGGGGTCATGAGTTCCTCATCAGCTCCTGGCTTGTCTTTGAAAAAGACCGACATGAGAAGACCAATGATCACTGAGAATGCAATTGCCCCGACCGCACGTGCAATGCCCAGCTCAATGCCCAGCACCCGTGCCGTGAGGATTATCGCAAGTACGTTTATTGCCGGACCGGCATAAAGGAAAGCGGTGGCCGGCCCGATACCGGCACCTCGGCTATAGATTCCCGCAAACATTGGTAAAACGGTACAAGAACAAACAGCAAGTATGCTACCGGAAACTGATGCTACGCCATATGCGAGCATTTTGTTCGCTTTCGCCCCGAAATACTTGATGACTGCTTCTTTTGATATGAAGATACTAATCGCTCCAGCAATGAAGAAAGCGGGAATCAGGCAAAACAGGACGTGCTCGCGTGCATACTCCTGAAGCATGAGAAAAGCCTCAAGAATCGCACTCCGGATTCTCACGCCTTCAAGAGGAATAAAATAGAGTAAAACGAATACGGCTATGAAAATAACCAGTCTTGTTTTATCTTTCATCTATACTCTGTCTTATTGTCTCAAATAACACACTGCTCTTTTCAAGATCGCTCAGAATACAGTCATTCATCAAGTCTATAATTTCAAAAATCCTGGGATCAGTCACCGCATACCAGACTTCAATGCCCCGCTTCTCACTGCGTACGATATTGGCCTTTCTCAAGATCGCCAGGTGATGCGACACATTAGACTGTTCGCCTCCAACATGGGGAATAATTCTACAAACACAACAGGGCCCGTCACGCAACTTTTCCAAGACCTTGAGACGTAGCGGATGCGCGAGGGCATTGAACCAGATTACTGTTCTATTAACTAACTGTTTTTGCATATATGATTATATGTAGATATCGTCATATGTCAATACCTAATTATCACGATTTCTCATTAGGGCGTCAGCAACATAATTTATCTGATATGATCTGGACAGGAAACGCGGCCCGACTCCACGTCGTACAGATAATGACTCCCACCAACCGGACAGTGCAAGTCGGATTCAGAAAGGCCTTTCACCTCCCCGAGGTTTCCAGGATATCGGCCATTTTGCACGCCGTTAACCTGTATCTGCATCTCAATTTTCTTGATTTGCGCCATACACTGGACGCTTTTTGCCCGTTGTATGGGGCTTTCACTACCGACCGACTCGAGACCATGCTGTCCCCCGAAGTAACGAATGGCAAAAAATGCAAGGAGTGCTATGATCAGCAAAGCAACTATCAATGATATTGCTGCGAAACCGCAGCACCGGCCCTTTTCCACATCGAAAATATAAACGCTGTAGAGCAAATGTCAATATATTCTAAAAAACGCAATTTCCCTATTGACTTTTCGCCCATTTTAGGTAATATTATAGTTTATGTCTAAAATTACAAGCGAATTTATCTACATTTGCAGGAGGCTAGATGGACCCAATTGCTAATATGCTTACTATAGTCAGAAACGGATGCCGGGCAGAGAAGCAAGAGGTTACCGTTCCATATTCCCGGCTGAAGACCGAAATACTTCGGGTCATCCTCGAAGAAGGGTTTATTAACAACTTTACGCTTGATGCAAAAAAACGGAAGATAACGATCATGCTCAAATACGCCAAGAATGGTGAATCCGTAATCAGAAATCTCGAACGGGTTTCCAAGAGTTCCCGGCGCGTCTATGTATCAAGACAGGAAATCCCTCAGGTATTGGGCGGCTTGGGAACGGCAATACTCACGACCCCAGTTGGTGTACTCAGTGACCGCGAGGCAAAGCGTAAGGGTGTAGGCGGAGAAGTAATTGCCTATGTCTATTAGCGGGAGGTAGCATGTCGAAGAATCGTTATCGTCCAATCATGATTCCCAAACAGGTGAAGATTTCGTTAGCGGATTCGAGTGTCAAGGTCGGAGGGCCACTCGGTAATCTCGAGCAGCGAATCTGTCCCAAGGCTAAAGTCGTTCTCGAACCAGACCGGGTATTAGTGCAAGCTCTCGATGACACTAAATCCGCCGCGGCGCAGCAGGGAACAATGCGCTCATTGATAATAAATATGATCGACGGCGTAATCAAAGGTTTCGAAAAAACGCTCATTATCGAAGGAACTGGCTATCGCGCCCAGATGAGCGGCTCCGGTTTACAACTCTTTCTGGGATTTTCAAAGCCGAAAACAGTTGCGATACCAAAAGACCTGAAGTGTGAACTAAAGGTCGTAAAAAGCGCGGAAAAAGGCGACTTAACTTACATAACGCTCAGCGGAATAGACAAGCAGAAAGTGGGCGATGTTGCAGCACTCATAAAGAAAACAAGAAAACCCGATCCTTATAAACATAAAGGAGTTCGTTACGCAGATGAAATACTGAGAAAGAAGATTGGCAAACGTGCGGTGGTTCAGGCTTAGGGAGGAATAATTGGCATTAACCGGTAGGAAGAAAAGACACCAGAGCATTAGAAAGAAACTCTCGGGCACAACCGAGCGTCCAAGATTGTGCGTCTTTCGGAGTAATCGCTATATATATGCCCAGGTGATCGATGACACAACACAAAAGGTACTATTTGCCTACTCTTCGGCAAGCCTTAAAGACAGAAAGAACAAGAAAAAAACCGAAATCGCGCTCGAAGTAGGTAAGATGATAGGTAAAATCGCGATTGATAAAGGCATCAAACAGATAGCATTCGATCGCGCAGGATACAGGTATCACGGTCGCGTCAAAGCCTTGGCTGATGGTGCCCGTGCTGCAGGGCTGAAATTCTAGAAGGAGGTTTGGTGTTAGAGACTACCCCATTCATTGAGAAACTAATCGAATTGAAGAGGGTCTCCAAAGTAGTAAAGGGAGGCAAGAGATTGAAGCTCTACGCATGTGTCGTGGCCGGAGATGGAACAGGCAACGTAGGCATCGGTCACGCAAAGTCATCAGAGGTCGCTCCCGCAATCAGGAAGGCTACTGAAAGTGCTAAGAAAAACATGATGAGTGTCGATGTCACTGAAGGCACAATCCTGTATGCAACAATCGGCAAGTTTGGCGCCTGCAAAGTAGTACTAAAACCAGCCCTGACTGGGACCGGCATTATCGCGTCGAGTGCGGTCCGTGCCGTCTGCGAAGCCGCTGGCATCAAGAATATCCTAACGAAGTCACTGGGTTCTAACAATCGGACGAATCTTGCCCGCGCCACGATCAACGGATTGAAATCGATTCGCTCGGTTGCCGAGGTCGCGGAGATGCGAAATAAACCAGTTGAATATTTTTCGAGGAAGAAACATGAAAAAACTGAAAGTAACACTGAAGAAAAGTCTGATTGACAAACAGAAAAAGCACAAACTGACCCTGAAGGCATTAGGGCTGACCAAGATCGGTAAAACGAGAATATTCCCGGATAACAAAGCTGTCCGTGGCATGATTGGCCAGGTATCCTACATGGTTGAGGTCGAGGAAGTCAAACATGAAGCTAAGTGAATTGAAACCAGCAAAAGGCGCTACCAAGAAACCGAAGCGTGTTGGACGAGGACCAGGTTCAGGGCACGGCAAAACCTCTACTCGCGGACACAAAGGACATAAACAGCGTTCTGGATTCCGCGCCAAGCTAGGTTTTGAAGGTGGCCAGATGCCCTTGGTGCGAAGAATCCCCAAACGTGGTTTTACGAATATCCTTAAGATGGAATACGAAATTGTGAACGTCGAGATGCTCAGCAAATTCGATCCTAATACCGAGGTAACACCCGAGCTGCTGAAAGAACGTGGAATGGTCAAAGGAAAAAACAAACTGAAGATACTCGGTGACGGAGAATTATCCATTCCTCTGAAAGTAAAAGCCCACAGGTTCTCGAAATCCGCCCGGGAAAAAATCTTGAAGGCAAAAGGTGAGGTCGAACAAATAGCATGATTTCAACATTCGGCAATATATTCAAAGTACCTGAATTAAAGAAGAAACTTCTCTTCACGCTGTTTGCCGTTGCAGTATACCGTCTGGGTGCCCACGTGCCTTTGCCCGGCATCAACGCTCAGGCGCTAGGCATGTTGATGCAGCAACTGAAACAACAGGGTTCAATATTCGGCATGTATGACATATTTGTGGGCGGAGCCTTATCGCGCGCCGCCATACTCTTCTTGGGTGTCATGCCTTACATTTCATCTTCGATCATCTTCCAACTGCTTGGTTCGGTCTTTCCGCAAATCGAAAGGCTACAACGCGACCAGGCCGGAAGAAGAAAGATCACCCAGTATACTCGATATCTCACGGTCGGTCTGGCTGCTTTCCAGGCGATCAGCATCTCGATATTTTTAGAGAACCAACAGTTTTCCGGGCCAACTGGTGTAATACCGATCGTATTCAGTCCGGGCTGGGCTTTTAGGCTCACCGCAATGCTCACCTTGACCTGTGGTGCGATGTTTGCCATGTGGATTGGTGAACAGATCACGGAAAAGGGAATTGGTAACGGGATCTCGTTCCTCATCTTTATCGGCTGTCTTGAAGAATACCCTGGTTATTTCCTGCGAACTGCACAGCTCGTTATGACCGAGGGCTTGTCAATCATCAACCTTATTCTGGTGGTTATTATAATGATTTTAATTGTTGGGGCCGTGGTCATAATGACCCAGGCAGCCCGCCGCATACCAGTACAATATCCTAAACGCATTGTCGGCCGCCGTATGTATGGCGGTCAATCGACATTTCTTCCACTCAGGGTGAACACGGCCGGCGTCATTCCGATAATATTCGCCCAAGCCCTGGTGGTTTTCCCGGGCACGGTTGCGGCGTATATACCCGTCCTGAAAGGAATTACGGAAGTCTTCAGGCCCGGCTACTTTCTTTATGATATCGTATTCTTTGCATTGATTGTTTTCTTCACTTATTTTTATACTTCGGTGGTTTTCAATCCCGTTGAGCTGGCCGACAACATGAAGCGCTACGGAGGCTTTGTTCCTGGCATCAGACCAGGATCAAGAACTGCCGATTATATAGACGGCGTCCTGTCGAGAATAACCCTACCCGGTGCGCTATTCCTTGCTTCCATTGCCCTTGTCCCATGGTATTTGATTAATTTCCTCAATGTTCCCTTCTATTTCGGCGGCACGACCCTCTTGATCATTGTCGGCGTAGCCCTGGACACCCTACAGCAAATTGAATCGCAGTTGATGATGTATCACTATGAAGGCTTCATGAAGCGGGGTAAGATCAGAGGCCGAAGATGAGAATCCTGATTTTTGGTCCTCCGGGTGTTGGTAAAGGCACTCAGGCACAACTGCTGGCCGAAAAATACAACCTGCTACGGATCTCCACTGGCGATTTGCTGCGCGAAGAAGTATCACTGAGCAGCCCGACCGGCAGGAAAGTCGAGCAATTTCTAAAAAAAGGCCACCTCGTGCCTGATGACATAATGTTTGAAATTGTCGACAACATATTGATTGAAAATAAAGATCAAGATATTCTCTTCGATGGGTTCCCAAGAAATCTTAATCAGGCACGCAGTCTTGAAAAAAGCCTGGCCCAACTTGGGCAGAAGATCGATCTCGCTTTCCAGATGCATCTAGATGAAGATGAAATTATAAAACGTTTGGTGAATCGCCGTT
>JBAUFP010000128.1:0-4031 GCA_049679205.1 bacterium
GGCCGACATTATTCTCACCGGTCTGCCAGATAACCAGGTACTTTGTTCCATCAAACGCAATATCTGCCCAGCGATGACAACCAGCACCTAGCGCAATGCTGATGGGACTGCCCACTAGTGCACCCTGGGTTGAAACTAAATGCCCGTGTAGCTCAAGAGAAGGATAAGTGCCTGTAAACCAAACGACAAGATAGTTAATACCATCAAAGGTGATATTCGGACCGCCGGCTGGCGCCGAGGCAATGATAAAGATACTGCCTTCGGGCTGGCACTGGCTATTAATGAAGCGACCATATATCGGACCGCTCGACTTCGGCCACACCACTAGGCATCGAGTCCCGTCATAGGCGATCTTGGCACGGTACTCACTTGACCCAACACCATTGGTAATGCAGGCTCCTGTATCGAGCACCACACCGCCGGGTGTAACCCGCGCCGCGGCTACATAATACGAGCTGCCCCCGAAATTGTTGTCGCTCCACACGACAATGTAGTTCTGTCCGTCAAAGGTTATCGCCGGATAGGTTTGAATCTCAAACTTGGGACATATCTCGAAAGAGTTTATCGTGTCCATATCCGGAGTGACACGCACTCCGATTATCTCACCCAGAGTTCAACAATGGTTGCGCGTAACCGCCAGGAAATTGGTGCCGTCAAAAGCGACATCGCAGCTGTAACCGGCGCTATCCGTGTAGAGCTCGCGGCCAGCCGGATCAAGCACGGTACCATCGGTCGTGACGCGCGCTCCGTAGAAAGACCGCAGCGGGAGACTGCGTTGGTCAATCCAGAATACATAGAACTGATCATTAGCATAACAGACTGAAGGATATCCTGTGTAGTTGGATGCTGTGCTTATTGGAAAATCGCTACTGAAGAGAGCAAATACAATAGCCAACACCATGGATTATTATAAATGCACAAACCGACATGTCAACCCGTCTCTGGGGACAGGCATAAACTTTTACACTTTTGTTATCGCGGTAATCTATTATTTCATCATTGGAATCGATCTGCGAAGCAGAAAAGTATTAGAAGTTTATGCCTGTCCCCGCGTTAAGTGCTTGACATCCTCTGCGATTCCGTATAAACTTCAGTAAATACTGATTTATCTGAATTGATTGAGTCCAAAAGGAGGTTATTGGCATGACAAAAGGTGAATCTAAACCACATAAGGAAAGTTCGGACAAAGAATCAACTTGCTGCAAGGTTGAATCACTCGTTACCGTTGACGAGCGGGGGCAAATGGTTTTACCCAAAGAAATACGTGATGCCGCCGGCATCTGTGCTGGAGATAAACTATTTGTCATTCCCTGGAAGAAAGATAACAAAATTTGCTGCATTACCCTGGTAAAGACTGAGGAATTTTCCGACGCGGTGAAAAACAAGCTCGGTCCGATCTTGAGGGATATCATCTAACTTTGCCCTATTGTATGGGTATGCGATTCACCATAAATCAACCCGTACATATTTCACGACAGTTCAGTATTATATAGACTACTAAGCTTGTCGAAACGTACATTAAGAAGGAGAATATTGCATGATACACAGAAGAAAGATGACAATATGTGTATTACTAGCATCCCTTTTGCTCGTCAACGTTGTCATCGCTGACGAGGATGCGGAGGGGTGCCAGGACCATCCCCTTTTAACGAGGATGCCCGATTTCTACATTCAGGATTGCGAAACGAGAGATTTCGACCGAATGGATTTCGTGAACATACAGGGTAATGAAACAACGGTCGAGGGTAAGAAGTATTACATAAGTCACTATATTAATTCAGACACACAGCCACCGAGTGAAATACAAATTCTACGCAACTTCACAAATGCAATACAGAAGATCGGCGGCACAAAGATATACGAAGCCAGAAGTGATGTCTATCTGCGATTAGAAAAAGGAGACTTCATAACCTGGATTCACGTCCACACCTGGAACGACGGCGCCGGGTATGATCTCAATATAGTTGAAGAAGCACGAATGCCGCAGGACATAGTTGCCGATGCTAATTCAATGGCCCAGGATATCAAGATAACTGGAAAAGTTGCGATATACGGAATCTATTTTGACTTTAACAAAGCAGACGTCAAATCTGAATCCGAGCCAACTCTGAAAGAAATCGCAAAACTACTCAAACAAAACCCCAAACTTAAGTTATACGTCGTAGGCCATACAGATAATGTTGGGTCCATGAATACTAACATCGATTTGTCGCAACGCCGCGCCCAAGAGGTTTTACAGGCCCTCACCACGAAGCATGGTGTCGATAAAAAACGGCTCGAGGCTTACGGTGTCGGTCCATTGTGTCCGGCAGCCCCAAATAAAACCGAGGAAGGTCGCGCCAAGAACCGCCGTGTCGAGCTAGTGGAGCAGTAAGCATTCTGGGGACAGGTATACACTTTTGTTATCGCTGTAATCTATTATTTCATCATTGGAATCGATCTGCGAAGCAGAAAAGTATTAAAAGTTTATGCCTGTCCCCCACTTAGAGTTTTGTCTTAAAACAAGGAGGAATTAAATGCAATCATGGAAACCGTGCATTAAGATAGCATACCTGGGTATCTGTTTCATTACTTTGATGGGACTCATGATGGCTCAGTTGCCCAGTCTACCCAAGATACCAAAAGGCATTACCGAAAAAATCCCCGACCTCAGTAAAATTCTTGACGAAGAGCCGCCGATTACTTCGAGCATCAATGATGCAGTAACTGGAATCTCCTTCTTGGATGATTTTGATCCGCCCGTGTTCATGCCCATGACCGTACTGCCGCGCACAAATAAAGGTGCTTTCGTACTTGAGCGTCCCGGCTTATTCGCCTTCAAAACGAAAAGCTACTGTCTGAAGGCGGGCACATACGCGCCGACAAAAGGCGACGGTTACCTGCTTGCACCGCTAAGAGGACCCAAGGCTGAAGTCGTTCGCAAGATCCTACACGGCACATACACGCATCCCGAGATTACACAAAGGGAAATACAGGTACTTCTGTGGGCAATCATTGCCCGTACGAAGATCAGCGATATGTCACGCGACTACCAGATAACCGCGGCCAAGCTTCTTTCGCCAAAAGATTTGTTTGAACTGAATAACGGTGCGCTTGGACTCGTCCCCGAAGATATGATGGATGAAGCGTTTGACAATGTTCCGCCTGCCGTGAGAAGTGTACTTGAGGCCGAAGCGAGATTGAGACAGAAAATGACCCAGGGCGAGGCAAGTTATGAGGAACTGGAACAAGTAGCCGTGCGCTTTGGCGTAGCCCCGGCCGAGGATGACGACCAGGATATTCCCAGGGGACGCTGGTCATTTCATCCTGATGGTTACTTTATTCGTTTCTTACCCGAAGGGTACACGAAAAACAACATACAAATCTACGTGCCCGACGATTGCCTGATCGAAAAGGATGAACTCGGCCGTATCACTGCTATTTGTGATCGCAGGGCCTATCGAATCGAAATTGGATATCTTGATGAACCAAGCCCGTTCCAGGTCACTGGCGACCCCAATGTGAAGGCTTACAAAATCCAAACCGTGCGTTTCATAACAAGAGTATCGATCCCGCCCGAAATCATCACACAACTCACTGCCGTCTGGGAGGATGCAGGATGGACTCTTGTCGGTATACCATCAGGAAAAGGCAAACCATCGATCAACGCTCGCTTCCCCGATATTGAAAAGCGCTATGAATTAGGAGTCAAGTGTAAAGAAGAAATCGACCGACTGAACAAGACATTGAAGGCTCATGGCAGCATTACCGACCTCGTCAATCTCTCTCACTTGAAATACGCGCTCCTCGATATCGTAGAGAATGACCGCAGCGGACAATATGCATGGACACGCTATCATGTTGACCTCGTCAGCAAAGTCTGGCAATACGAATTTTCAAGACGCGCCGGTACCTTTGTCTGGGGACAGAATACAAAGGGTATCGATATACACAAAGGGAAGAGTAATCTGTTTGAAATTCTTATCGGATATATCACGCCGATTCTCAAACCCTGGACATTTGCTAACGCCTCCGGCAATGGCAAGCCAACG
>JBAUFP010000129.1:0-4222 GCA_049679205.1 bacterium
GGACAGGCATGCACTTTTACACTTTTGAGCTCCCTTTACAGCGAAATTGCATCGGTTTTGAAATAATGGCTACCTGCGTGAATAATGCAGAAGTGCAAAAGTGCATGCCTGTCCCCAGAGAGTAAGCACTTGACTGGAGGCAATTCTACAGTAGTATGTACCGTAATGGAGAAATCATGAAACATAGAATAACGGGAAAACAACCCAATTCAAAGCTTTGTTTGGTCTGCGGCATGAAGAATCCCTTTGGTCTGAAAGCATTCTTCTACGAAACAGAGAAAAAAGAACTCATTGCTATTTTCAAGACATGTGAAGAACATCAGAGTTATCCCAGCAGGCTTCATGGCGGTATTGCCGCGGCGATTCTCGACGAAACAATCGGCCGGACAATTCTCATGCATCACGAACAGGAGATATGGGGCGTTACTGCTGAACTCAAATTGCGTTTCAAAAGACCAATCCCATTGGACCAAGAACTCAAGGTCGTAGGCCGCATTACCAAGAACAACCCCCGCCTATTTGAGGGAACTGGTGAGTTAATACTCGAAACCGGCGAGATCGCAGTTACCTGCGAGGGAAAATACCTTAAACTGCCGCTGGATGATATCGCTGATTTTGACCGGGAGGAAAATGAATGGCGCGTGGTTCGCTCGGATAAAGATCCCGCCCCGGGGACAGGCATATACTTTTAAACCTATATGCTCCGCATATCGATTACAGTGATGAAAACCCAAGATTGCTGAGATTCTTCAAGCGAAGGTGTTATGGGTCTTTCTTAAAACGACTGAGTCGCCTAAGTTTTGCGTAGTTACGTTCTATTAATGCTTGTTTTTTTCTTTTTGTCCACCCTTTAAGTTGGATCTCCCTCTTCAGCGCCTCGGATTTTGAACCGTGGGATTCACTATACACCAACGATACAGGCAATTGCGATTTCGTGTAACTACCACCTTTACCAGAATTGTGTTCCTTTAAACGCCGTCCAATATTATTAGTGATACCTGTATAAAGCGCATTGTTTCTGCATTTCAATATATAGACATACCACATCCTTCGATTCCTTTCAGTCTCTCAGGATGGATTCGCCTCGCCTTAAATGAAATCGCCCTCGGTTCACCAGTAACCTTGTGGTGAGCGAACCGAAGGCGAGTCGAATCCACTCCTCGGGCAAGACTCGAACTTGCAACCCTCCGGTTACATTGACCTCCAATTTTCATTGGAGAATGGACTATCTCATTTCCGTTGCTGAAGATTCTCCAGCAAGACGGAATCGGGCGCTTCCCAACCGCATTTAGCGGAAGGTACTTCCTTAAAGGAATAGTCTCTGCACCTTCCCCGCACAACTGATGGATGCGGGGCTCGGCTCAGGGTTACCATATTCCAACTCGTGATTGCCGCGTCATCCGCCTATGCTAAAGCTACGGCGGATTCCTCGCAATGACAAGAAAGAAACTTAGGCTTCCCTGAATTCACCCGATTTTTCAATCCGTTTTTCGACGGAAAGCTGCTTTTATTACAGCCGGATGCTCTACCATTGAGCTACCGAGGATCGTTTTATTATACTAATTGGAGAAAGGTTGTCAACCAGTGTCTGCCCTGCAATCGTTTACGTAAGCTATCGTCCTACCTCCCCACCTGCGCTTTCAGTCTATCCACCTCCACCTGTATTATATCCCGCTTTGTTGCACCCGGCGAGTCAGATATCACTGGCAAGTCTTTGAGTATTCCATCGACATACTCGAGCAACGCAATCGCTTCATCGACATGGGTGTTCGTGGTGATCTTCCTCCGCGCCTGAGCGATCACGACTTCGAGGTCGGTAATCGAAAAAGGCATGAGCATGCGCGGGTATATGCTCAATTCATACATGTATGGCTGACCATCATCATTATCCACTGTACCATCATTGTAGATAGCATATACGCCGACGATTCTCGCATCCAGCGGTGTTTTTATCACCGCATCGAAAAACGCACCTTCCTGCTCAACCGTCATGGAACCCCAAAGCGTTCCTGCAAAGCTGTAGTGCAGAGTCAATTGCTCTATCTGATATTCCGGAACTACCCGGACAAGAAGATCCGGAGAGTCTTTAAGGAAATATACATCAAGACCACAGGTAATTATTATCGCCAATAGAAAATTCATTTCAACTCCTTATGCATTACATATGCATCATCACCATCTATATAATACCTCTTTTTTGTATATAAGATATCATAGCCATATTTCTTATACATACTAATTGCTGCCACATTATTTATCCTTACTTCAAGATTGGCAAAATTACACGCTCTTTCGATAGCAATATCCTCCATTTCCTGAAGCAAACTCAACCCAATGCCGCGTCGTTGATGACCTGCAGCGACGGCAATATTGGTTATGTGCAATTCAACATCAATGCAAGCACCTACCGCGTATCCAATTACTTGTCCATTTTCCTCAGCAACAAAAGCGACGGTGTTGCTGGATTCGAGATCCTTCTCAAAGAAAACGCGCGGCCACGGGTTCGGGAAAACACCGTGTTCTATATTGCATACGGCATCCAGATCCTCAAATCGCATTACTCTTATCATACCTTCTTTCGGCATCGGTTCTTTTTATGTAAAATGGTTCAAGAAATTCAATCTCATCAAAATCGCCCTCTTTGACACGGGGCAATGCTAATGAAACAACCTTCGCTGCGCTCGGCAGATATTGGTCGTCCTTGGCGATATCCAATTTGCTTGTATCTAGCTCTACTTTCTCAAGCAAATCGCTCCCTGGTCCGATAGCCAGAGTACAACATCTAATCATTTTTACCAATCCAGTGGGAGTCGTCAGAAGATAGTCACCCGTACGCCCACCCTTTTCATAGAAAGCCGCATAGATTTCACCCCGATACGCATTAACCACCGCAACCACACGTGAAACACTACGTGAAGGCTCTAAACCAATGACGTCAAGGGTATTGACTGCCACCACAGGCGTATTATTTACCAAAGCAATGCCTTTTGCCAAGCTTAAACCAACACGCAAAGATGTAAACATCCCTGGCCCATTGCTAATCGCGATCGCTTTAATGTTTTCACCACCACATGTGTCTATCAAGCGTTTGGCTTCATTGAAAATTCCTGCATCTCGGTGACCCTCGCATTCTCGCTGCTTACTGAATTCATGTAGCACGTTCTCATCATCATTCAGGCACAAGGAAAATACTGCCGATGACGTCTCAATCCCTAAAATCTTCAATCTCTATTTTCCTCTGTTCATGATCCATGATAGTAAACCTGATTTTAATTCCCCGTTGTCCCCCCTCAATCCGGTCCGCCCACTCGATCAAGGTGATCCCATTCTCGGCCACGTATTCTTCAATGGGCAATTCATTGACCTGGCCGCTTGGTAACCGATACAGGTCAATATGTGCAATTTTCATTGAACCCTCATATTCAGTTGCAATGACAAAACTCGGACTGGTAACATCCTCCTGAACCCCAAGAGCCGCACAAACCCCTTTCACAAAAACCGTTTTTCCACTGCCCAATTCACCGTAAAGATACACGACATCACCTGGCTTAAAAACCTTAACGACATCTTTCGCTATACTGGCGGTTTCCTCCGGGGACTCGCTGATTATCTCTTTTTTCCTACGAGCAGGCATTTCTATAATAAATATTGAGAGCGCCGTACATACAGAGATCTGCATCATACTCTTCTATCTCATCGACGTCCCGCGTAAGAATCTTACCAGAACCACCGGTCGCGACACAGTAGAAATCACCCTTTGTGTTTTCTTTGATATCTTGAATGAGGCCTCTAACCATCGCCATTGTCCCATTATAAATACCGGATCGAATACACTCTTCTGTGCTTCTACCAATCAGATTCCTTGGCCTCGTCACTCTTATCTTGGGCAACTGCGCGGTCTTCCTGTGCACCGACTCCGAGAGAATGTCCATGCCAGCGCAGATGATCCCGCCCAGATAATCTCCTCCGCGACGGGCGACATCTATGGTAATTGCTGTCCCAGCATCAACCACGATCACATCTTTTTTGTGCCGTGAAAGTGCGCCAACCACTGCGGCAATTCTATCGGCTCCTAATGTTGCGGGATTACGATATCTGTATTTGAGTCCGCATTTCGATTTTGAGGAGACGAGTATCGGTTTGATTTTGTACCTACGGCAAACAGTGACGAGCTGTTTTGTCAGACGCGGGACGACCGAGGCAACTGCCACGCCTTCTAAAT
>JBAUFP010000130.1:0-2287 GCA_049679205.1 bacterium
GGGTAGGTGAGTAGTGTTTGTTGACAAGGAGTTTTTTCTATGTATGATTAGAATTGATTCGTAGAACTGCCGGGGTGGTGGAATTGGCAGACACATACGTTTGAGGGGCGTAGGCCTTCGGGCATGGGGGTTCAAATCCCCCCTCCGGCATCCCTCACAACAAATACCTAAATGCCTAAACAACTAAAATTCCAAAATTCAAATTCCAAATCACAAATAATTTTCAAATCCCAATTTCAGAACAAACAAAGTATCCATTTGAATATTCGGTGCTTGATAATTGGAGCTTATTTGAAATTCGGTGCTTGTTGTTTGAGATTTTAAGGGAAAAGCGGAGAGCGAGGGATTCGAACCCCCATGGGATTGCTCCCGGCGGATTTCAAGTCCGCTGCCTTACCAGTTAGGACTAGCTCTCCACATAAAGCAGGTGCTCGTGGCACGGTGCTCGGTGTACGTATCTTGTCAAATATCAGGGCAGGTGCTCGTGGCTGGAAGAAACCACTGCAAGCTACCAACGACGCACACTAAGCTACTGCCTCCATATTATATCGATTTTCAAGCGATTTGTCAACTTTATATCCTTGACGATGCGTTAAAGCTAAGTATAATCAAGAAGTTTCGAATTTCGAAATTCGTGTTTCGTATTTGAGCAAACTCAAAGGAATTTGCTATTGGGGGATCGTTTAATGGTAGGACGGTTGACTCTGGATCAACTAATCGGGGTTCGACTCCCTGTCCCCCAGTAAACTAGGCTACAGGAAATAGGAAACAGGAGAAGGAAAGTAAGAAGTGGGAAGTTGGAAGTAGGAAGTTGGATTATTAACGGATGGGGAATGCGTAATTTTGTTTCCTGTTTCCTTGTTAGGAGAGGTGGCCGAGTGGTCGAAGGCACCCGCTTGCTAAGCGGCTTCTCGTCGAAAGACGGGACGGGAGTTCGAATCTCCCCCTCTCCGTTCAAGCTTCGCTTGAAAAGATTACACTGATGAAAATATTTGATTACAGCGATGCTTTTTGCGTCTTCCTTATGATGACCAAAGAGATGCGGGGTAAAATATGAAAAATGAAGTGAGAGTGAGGATGGCGCCTAGCCCTACTGGGTTCTTGCATGTGGGCAGTGCCCATACCGCGCTCTACAACTGGCTTTTCGCCCGCCATAATAAAGGGAAGTTCATCCTCCGGGTTGAGGATACTGATATTGCGCGTTCGTCCGAAGAAATGGTTCGGGTTATCCTTGATGGACTCAAATGGCTCGGGATCGGCTGGGACGAAGGACCTTATTATCAATCGAAGCGTTTCGACATTTACAGAAAATATGTGCAGCAGTTGCTCGATAAGGGCATGGCTTATTATTGTTACTGTAATCCGGGGGATCTGGAACACGAGAAAAAAGCCGCCTACAAACGCAAAGAAGATTGGCAGTACGACCGGAGATGTCTGCATCTTTCGGAGAAAGAGCGTGAAGAAAAAGAGAAGAATAAAATACCGAAAGTTGTACGTTTCCTTGTCCCGGACGGCGCAGTTACCTATCATGATGTTATTCACAAGCATATTACGCGCGAGGCAAAGGATATTGACGATCTTGTGATCATGAGATCGAATGGAGTGCCGACCTATAACCTGGCGTGTGTTGTAGATGATTATGAAATGGGAATAACTCATGTGATAAGGGCGGTCGATCATATTACTAATACGCCAAAACAGATCCTGCTTTTTAGAGCACTGGGATTCCCCGTCCCTGAATATGCGCATCTTCCACTCATCCTGGGTAGAGATAAGAGCAAGTTATCCAAACGTCATGGCGCAGTGTCATTGATGGAGTACGAGAAGCTAGGATATCTTCCTGAAGCAATGTTCAATTACCTTGCACTCCTTGGATGGTCACCCGGTGACGATCGCGAGATAATGAATACGGAAGAAATTATTGAGGCATTTGACATCGAGCGCATAAATCCGTCGAACGCGGTGTTCGATGAGCAAAAACTTGAGTGGGTGAACGGACAGTACATTTATAGTATGGATGATGAAATATTGCTTGAGCGGTTGCGTCCCTTCTTGATCGGGCTTGACCTCCTGAACGAGCAGGGTATTGAGCAGAAAAAGGACTGGCTTGTGGAGGTTTGTCGACTCATCAAACTCCGTTTAAAGAAACTTATCGATATTAATGATGTTGGAAGATACTTTTTTGTTGAAGATTTCGAATACGAAGAGGATGGTCTGAAAAAACATTTTAATAGAGAAACGATAGATATTATCGATGGTTTTTTACCCAAATTGGAAGGGACCAAAG
>JBAUFP010000131.1:0-2586 GCA_049679205.1 bacterium
GGACTTGCAACAGGTTTGAGTTCATTATCAAAAGCATATCAGAATATCTGGTTTGGCTGGCCTGGCATTGCCGCAGAACGTATAAAAGATGAGAAAAACCGGATAAAGAAAAAACTTATGCGGGATAATTGCTTTCCAGTCTTCATTAGACAATATGACCTTGAAAACTATTACTATGGTTTTTGTAACCGGACTATCTGGCCATTGTTTCATTATTTCACCCAATATACGCAATACAACAGAAAGCATTGGTATTCATACCTTAAAGTCAATCAAACATTCTGTAGCGAGATTCTAAAGATTGCCAAACCAGATGATATCATCTGGATTCATGATTACCATTTAATGGCTCTACCCCAACTATTGAGGGATAAACGACCCGGTGCGACAATTGGTTTCTTTTTGCATATTCCCTTCCCGTCGTCCGAAGTCTTCCGCATCCTGCCTCCTCGCAAGGAAATCGTTAAAGGTATACTTGGTGCCGACCTGATAGGATTCCATACCTATGATTATGCATACCATTTTCTGCAGTCAGTGCGGCGCCTGCTGGGATACGAGCACAGCAGGGCACAAATCAATATCGACAACCGGATCGTGAGGGTTGATGCCTTTCCCATGGGCATTGACTACAATCAGTTTTCACAAGCCTTGGATGACATCTCTGTACAACGTGAAATCAAGAAGATCAAAAAGCGCGTCGGTGAACGAAAAATCATTGTTTCGATCGACCGCTTGGACTACACAAAAGGCATAGCACAAAGACTCGAAGCTTTTGACTTTTTTCTTGAAAGCAACCCGAAATACCGTGAAAAGGTTACCCTAATATTAGTAGCGGTTCCTTCGCGCACCGGGGTTGAGCAATACGCACAACTGAAGAGAGAGGTTGACGAGCTAATTAGCAGAATAAACGGTAAATACGGCACAATAGAATGGATGCCAATATGGTACCTCTACCGCTTTTTACCGTTCAAGAGCCTTGTACCACTCTATAGTGTTGGGGATGTTGCACTGATCACTCCAGTCAGGGATGGAATGAACCTTATTGCCAAGGAGTATCTTGCCACTAAGACAAACAAGAAAGGCGTGCTAATCCTCAGTGAGATGGCAGGCGCATCGAAGATCCTCGGCGAATCCCTTATCGTGAACCCTAACAGCAAAGAGGAAATTGCCAATGCAATAAGACAGGCACTCGAGATGTCTGAGCAGGAACAGATCAGGCGCAACGAGGTAATGCAGAAACGCCTGAGGCGCTACAATGTAGAACGCTGGGCTTACGATTTCATGGACAACCTGGCACGCATTAAGAAAAAGCAACACGATATGGCATCCAAAAACCTGGGGCCAGAAATAAGCAGACGCATGTTCAATGATTATGCCGCCAGTAGTAGGCGTCTCTTACTACTCGATTATGATGGAACCTTGATGTCGTTTGTGGATGAACCAGCACGAGCAACACCAGACAAGAACATTGCCAACATCCTCAAAACACTCTCCTCTGAACCCAAGAATGAAGTGGTGATTGTAAGCGGGCGTGACAAGAAGACGCTCCAAAAGTGGTTCGGTAAAATGGAGCTCGGGCTGATCGGAGAACACGGGGTGTGGAGCAAAGAAAAAGCAGGCACATGGCAGATGATAAAACCTTTGAAAAATGATTGGAAAGACAAAATAAAACCGATTCTCGAACTCTACGTGGATCGCACTCCAGGTGCTCGCATCGAAGAAAAAGAGTTTTCAATAGTTTGGCATTACCGCAAGACCGACCAAAGATTAGGTGAGTTACGATCAAGTGAATTGAAGGAAAGGCTTCTCGACATGACCGCGTCTCTTGACCTGAGCGTATTGGAAGGGAGCAAAGTAGTCGAGGTTAAGAATGTTGGCGTGAACAAAGGGACAGCCGTACAAAAATGGGTAGGCAATAACGATTGGGATTTCATCGTGGCAATAGGAGACGACTGGACCGACGAAGATACTTTTGCGGTTCTGCCTGAATGGGCATACTCAATAAAAGTCGGTGTAGGATACACCAAGGCAAGATATACCATATCATCCGCCAAGGACGCAAGAAACATCCTGAAGCAATTGGGCAAGCTATAGTGCGCTGGAATTTTCTGCTACTCGCATTTTGCATATCGCCATTTCTTAGTTGTCGCGGTAATAGAGCGAAATTGACCATCGCCGTGGGCGGTGCACCTAACGAGGTTGAGTATTGGGAAAGAATCGTACGCGAATTTACTGATTCCACGAGCATCGAAGTTATCCTCTTGCGCCAGCCAACTGACACCGATCAAAGAAGACAAGGTTTGATCATACCATTGAGGGCCGGGAAGAACGACCCAGACGTCTTTATTATGGATGTAATATGGGTAGCTCAATTCGCGGCCTCGGACTGGCTGCTGCCGCTGACTGAAAGACTCGGGCGGGGTGATCTCACGACCGACCAGTTTTTACGATCAATAATCCAAAACGTCGATACATACAGAGGTGAAGTCGTGGCCTTACCTGTATACAATGATTGCGGATTGCTATACTACCGTAAAGATCTACTTCAAAAATACAATCTCGACCCGCCAGTGACCTGGGCCGAAC
>JBAUFP010000132.1:0-2151 GCA_049679205.1 bacterium
GCTAAATAGATCACGGGATGGCCGAACATACGCAACAAACCCATTACTAACATCAATGCGGCACCAATAAGACCCCAACCTGATAACCATCGAGGAATGAGTTCTGATTGAAATAATATTGAATAAAAAATCAGAGCCCCTAGGCCATATGGAAAGTTTTCCACAACACTGGTCCATTCTTTTGCTGCTAATAATAAAGCGCCTGAAGCTTGAAAATAGGAAGCATCTCTTGCGGTCTTTTTGATTGAGTTCATTTTTCTGCTCCTCATTCGCTATTGAAATTCATGATCGTTGCTGGCAACATCGTTGAAAGTTGTTTTGGTTCATCGCTAATGTTATGAGTCGCAGGCGATATAATTGACCGAAATCAACGGCAATCACAGGGAATAGAGCCGACGCAGCAACCCGTTGTTAGGTTTCGCTACTATTGTTCCACAGTTATGACTACATTTCCCTTTTTTTGGCCTGATTCCACGTACCGGTGCGCCTCAGCAGTCTGTTCCAAAGGGAAGCTTTTATCTATAACCGATTTTAACTCTCCCGCCTCAATAAGCTCTTTGATAAAGATTAAATCCTCTGTCTTTGTGGGTGCCATCGCACAGATTACTTTCTTACCACCTGTCATGGATGTCCAGAGCATTTGAAGAAGTTCTCTCGTCTTAAAGACGGCTAAGAGATAACGTCCATCAGGCTTTAGTGAGCTTTTACATCTCGAAAACGAAGTCACGCGCGCCGTGTCAAAAATCATGTCATATGTTTGACCATTCTTCGTAAAGTCTTCGTTTGTGTAATCAATGACGTGATCGGCTCCCAGAGATTTCACGAATTCTATCTTCATTGTACTGCATACTCCGGTAACTTCAGCGCCATAGTGCTTGGCATACTGTACTGCAAATTGACCTATTCCTCCTGAAGCGCCATTGATAAGGACTTTTTCTCCGCTCTGGACATTTCCCTTATCCCTAATGAATACCAACGCGGTGATTGCGTTAAAAGGAACTACGGCAGCTTCTTCATAGGTCATATTTGCTGGTTTTATTGCTAGCACCCCATCTTCTGGCATCGTCATATACTCGGCATTAGCACCAAAGCTTGGACCTACATATCCGAAAACATGATCACCTTTCCTAAATTGAGTTACCTCTTTGCCAACAGATTCCATTTCTCCGGCAAACTCGCTACCAAGGATTTGTTTTTTTGGCTTTCTATACCCCATCTGCATTCGCGCAATGGGATATAACAAGAGAGGTAACCAGAACTCGCGAGGAGAAAAGGTGAAATTTCGAGCTTTAATTTCCCCGAATGTTACTGGTGTCGCATAAACTCTAATCAATACTTCATTATCCTTCGGAGTAGGCTTTTCAACCTCTTTGAGCTGAAGAACATCGGGTGGTCCGTATTCCGTGAACACAATCGCTTTCATAAGTATTTCTCCAAGATTGCTTTGATTCGGTGATTTTCAGAATATTTTACGACAATACATCCTGCAAGATTGCAAAACCTAACAGGTTGATAAGCCAAAATCTTACTCCTTAATCTCCTTTTTTAAAAATTATAGATTCATATAAGGATAAAATCAATCCAGACACCCACTGAGTTCGGTGTCTGTTATGTTTACACGATTTTTGTGTTCCTCAATAAAAGTAAAACCTCCACCTTCAAGAAGCAAAAATCCCCCCCGTGCGGTGGACACGTGGTTATTAATGAAGTTGGCAGACATCAAAGTGAACCCAGGGGGTCTTTACAACTGAATATTTCTTTCTCCAACGCCTGTACCCTTCGGGTATCGGTGACCCTGCAGGGCACCGGTCGGGCATCGGGGAGCAAGGTGTAGGTACTCGTGCCACTTGCATCTCGTAGTCAATCGCACGGCTCTTTCCAAGTTCGTCTTGCTGACTCAGATCTTTGAGTGAGCGAGGCGGGCTTTTTTGATTCCATGAAAGGAGGTGAGTCCAGCCTAGCAAATAGGGGCTGCCAGTTACGACAGCCCCAGAATCTTTATATCTGCTAGGTCGCCTCCAGCGAGTTGTTAGGCGGCGCCTTACATACCTTTTGGATCCAGTAATCTACTTCGGAATATCCGGAAGCTTGCGCCCGCGAATTAGCAACCAGAAGATAAGGGCAACTTCGCCAATGAATGTAAACACCGCA
>JBAUFP010000133.1:0-11165 GCA_049679205.1 bacterium
GGCAAAGAGGTCATCGTAAAGGGTTGGCTGTACAACAAGCGCTCGAGTGGCAAAATCCGGTTCATTCTGGTACGTGATGGCACTGGCGTTGTGCAATCGGTTATCGCCAAGGGCGATGTTGATGAGAAAACGTTCGAGGCAGCTGACAGCATAACTCAGGAATCATCGATCATCCTAAAGGGCAAGGTCCGGAAAGACGAAAGAGCGCCCGGCGGCCATGAAATCGTCGCAACGGATATCGAGGTTCTACAAACAGCGCAGGATTATCCAATAACACCAAAAGAGCATTCTATTGAATACTTAATGCCACTGAGGCATCTATGGTTGCGCTCAAGAAAGCAAAACGCGATAATGCGTATACGTCATGAGTTCATAAAGGCTTGCCGTGACTTTCTTGACAGCCGGGGTTTTATCAATGCTGACACGCCCATTCTCACACCCGCATCGGTCGAAGGCACAACAACACTCTTCCCAGTGGACTATTACGGAGACACGGTATACCTGGCCCAGAGCGGACAGCTCTACAATGAAGCAACTATCGGAGCACTTGGAAAAGTCTATTGTTTTGGCCCCACCTTCCGGGCCGAAAAATCAAAGACGAGACGTCATCTCACTGAATTCTGGATGCTTGAACCTGAGGTTGCCTTCCTCGACCTCGAAGGCGTTATGGATCTCGCCGAAGACATGACCGTGTTCTTCGTAGAACGCGTGCTGGAAAAAAGAAAACCCGAGCTCAAAACACTGGAAAGGGAACTGAAGAAGCTTGAAACAATCAAGAAGCCATTCCCCCGTATCACTTATCAGAAAGCAGTGACCATAATTCAAAAGAAACACAAGGACTTCAAATACGGCGATGATTTCGGTGCACCACATGAGACTGTAATTTCCGAGAGTTATGACAGACCTGTCTTCATACACCATTACCCCGCCGGAGTAAAAGCTTTCTACATGAAGCGAGATCCAGATGACGACTCGCTTTCCCTGAGTGTTGACATGATCGGACCCGAAGGAATTGGGGAACTGATCGGCGGTGGTCAGCGTGAGGACGATTATGACATACTGCTAAAGGGAATCAAAGAAAACAAACTACCCCAAGATGCATATAAATGGTACCTTGATCTGCGAAAATTCGGCACTTGCCCACACAGCGGCTTTGGTCTGGGTATCGAACGAACCATTGCCTGGATATGCGGCATAAAACATATTAGGGAAACCATTCCTTTCCCGAGGATGCTGGAGAGGGTATATCCCTAATACACAAAGCACGAAATCCTAAATCCGAAATACGAAACAAATACAAAATTCAAATTCCAAATCACAAAACCCAAATAACAAAGAACATAGTCTGACGTTGCACGGTAACGATGCCCGTTTCGTCTAAACAGGCTGCGGTTACGTATTTCAAAAAGATGGTATTGGTGGAAACAACAACTGCACGAAATCACGGGGTTTTTATCACCGTAATCAATTTATTTAATCACTGTAATCGAAAGATTAAAAATATTTAATCATACTCTTGACAAATTGATATTATTGATTATAATGTACTATGAAGATTAAATTATTTAATTGTCCATCATGTGACGAGAAAATGGTCATTAGTGAGCTTAAATGCCCGAAATGCGGTCTGCGAATCCGAAAAGACTTTGAATCATGCGACTTTTGCAGCTTACCTGAAGAGGATTATGAATTCTTGCTCATTTTCCTACGCACCCAGGGACGCATAACTGATATGGAAAAGGTACTCGGGGTTTCTTATCCCACAATTAAGACGAAGATCGATAATCTTTTAAAGAGATTGAAGCTCTCACCGATCACGGCTGAAGAAGAGAGTGACCCCCTCGAAGCACTCGCCCAGTCTAAAATATCAGTCGACGAAGCAGTAGCCATACTCAAACAGAGAAAGAGAAAGTAATCATGAATACCCTCACCAATCCCAAGGCAAGATTGCTAATACCAACAATCACATGCTGGCAAAGTCTTACGTACTACGGTGACGAAGCCCGTATCGACTCAGAAGGTTACGTCAAGCGTACGGACGAACATTACCGTAACACGCCTGACGAAACGGGCCACGTTACCGTGACCGCTAAACGATCTGTTGAAGCGGGCCTCGTTACCGTAGCCGCTAACCGATCTTTTGGTTCGGGTCCCGTTGAAAACTGACCGAAGAGCGATGATGAAGAAAGACTGCAGGAGTGCAATCAACATCCGTGAAGACAAATGAAGGGGCATTTATTCTACGGGACGGGCATCGTAACCCTAACCATTTAACTATCCGTTAGGAGGTGTACATTGAATGAACGACTGCAGATACTCAAATTGCTTGAGGAAGGCAAAATCACTGCCGAAGAAGCTGAAAGATTACTGGAAGCAGTTGGCAAACCTGGCCCGCATGAAAAAGGCCCCAAGCATAAGATCTGGAGTACGCTCGAGGGACTTCCCAAGGTCATAAGTGCGGCATTAGGTAATTCTTTTTCCGAATCCGCCGAGGAAGAGTTCCACAAATATCCGAGCAAAAGGAAGATAAAATTTAAGGGTATCAGCGGCAATTTAGAGATCGAAGGTACCGACGGCAACAAGATCAACATCCAAAAAGACGGATTCGCCAAGATCAAGGAACTCGAGGATTCAATAGCCATAAAAGCATTGAGCGGTAATGTGAAAATCAGCGTACCGAAAGCGACCGATCTGGCAATTGCTGGGATCTCTGGTGATATAGAAATATCAAACATCAACGGGTACCTTGAAATAGAGTCGGTAAGTGGTGATATTATGGGCAAGAATCTTTCGGGCTCGCTATCGGGTGAAATCGTTTCCGGTGATATCGATCTGGATTATGCAAAAGTGGAAAAAATCCGAATTAAATCGAAGAGTGGTAACGTAGCCCTGCGCCTAGACAAGAAGGTTGAGGCTGAAATCGAGATCGAAACCGCGGACGGGACGGTCACGTGTGACTTCGAGCTGAAGGAAGAACAACACGAGAACAATATATTAAAGGGTACGATAAACAAACCAGGTGCAAGCATCGAAATTAGAAACAAACACGGAAATGTTGAGGTCAGGAAGCGGTCTTGAGGAACAATGAGGGTACAAAGGGTAAGGGATTGTGGCCGCGGCCAATCTGTTTCCCGAATCTGTCGCCTGGGTATTGACATAACGTAGATTCTGTATATAATCAGTCACAATCTAATCGGTGAGTAGAAACTCACAGGCTGCCTCTAACAGCATTTCCAGAGCCCACGTCGGCTTTGGCGATATCCCTATTTATCTATTGACTTTTCTGGAGTTTTATATATAATTAAAGTTTGCATAAAAATACAGCAGGTCAAGGAGGCTAGGTATGGCGAAGCAGAAGTTTGAGCGGACGAAGCCGCATGTTAACATTGGGACGATTGGTCATGTTGATCATGGTAAGACGGCGTTAACGGCGGCGCTTACGCGGGCTTTAGAGAAGAAGGGTTTAGCGGTTTTTATGAGTTATGATGAGGTGGCGAAGGCTTCGGAGGCGCATGGTCGTCGGGATGAGACGAAGATTTTGACGATTGCGATCAGTCATGTGGAGTATGAGACGGAGAATCGTCATTATGCGCATATTGATTGTCCGGGGCATGCGGATTATATCAAGAATATGATTACGGGTGCGGCGCAGATGGATGGGGCGATATTGGTGGTTAGTGCGGTTGATGGTCCGATGCCGCAGACGCGGGAGCATATTTTATTAGCGCGTCAGGTTAATGTGCCGGCGATTGTTGTGTTTATCAACAAGGTGGATTTAGTGACCGATCCGGAGATATTGGATTTAGTGGAGTTAGAGGTGCGGGAGTTATTAACGAAGTATGAGTTTCCGGGTGATGATATTCCGGTGGTGCGGGGTAGTGCGTTGGCGGCGATGCAGGCTTCGGGTGGGGTTGATGATCCGGCTTTTGAGAGTATTTGGAAGTTATTGGCGGCGGTGGACAGTTATATACCGACTCCGGAGCGGGATGTGGACAAGCCGTTTTTGTTAGCGATTGAGGATATTTTTTCGATTACCGGTCGCGGGACGGTGGTGACGGGTCGTGTTGAGCGTGGTCAATTGAAGTCGGGTGAGGAGATTGAGATTGTTGGTTTTGGCAAGCGGTTTAAGACGGTGGCGACCAGTTTAGAGATGTTTCGGAAGATTTTGGATTCGAGTGTGGCGGGTGACAATGTCGGGATATTGTTACGTGGTGTGGCCAAGGAGGATGTTTATCGTGGGATGGTGGTTAGTAAGCCGAACAGTATCAATCCGCATCATCGTTTCAATGCTGAGGTGTATGTTTTGAAGAAGGAGGAGGGTGGTCGTCATACGCCGTTTTTCAATGGTTATCGGCCGCAGTTTTATGTGCGGACGACGGATGTGACCGGTGTCGTGAAGTTGCCCGAGGGTGTGGAGATGGTGATGCCTGGGGACAATGCGAATTTTGAGATTGAGTTAATCAGTCCGGTGGCGATCGAGCAGGGTTTACGTTTTGCGATTCGCGAAGGCGGCCGCACCGTCGGCGCCGGCGTCGTTACTAAAATAATCGAATAATGAACAAACTAAGGATTAGACTGAAATCATACGACCACAGAATACTTGACCAATCGGTTAAGTCAATCGTGGAGACTGTCAAGCGTTTCGGTGTGAATATGTCAGGACCAGTACCCCTCCCTACCGAACGCTCACTCTATACCGTGTTGCGCTCACCTCATGTTGACAAGAAATCACGTGAGCAGTTTCAGTTACGGGTGCACAAACGGCTGATTGAGTTGAATGACGTGACGCCGGACATAATCGATGCGCTTAACAAATTAGAGATACCGGCCGGCGTTTATATTGAAGTAAAGACAATGTGATCATGGTCGGCATTGTGGGTAAGAAAATCGGCATGTCACAGATTTTCCGGGAAAATGGGGAACGGACTCCGGTCAGCGTGATCGAAGCCGGACCCTGTCCGATTCTGCAAGTCAAGGATGAAAGTAATGATGGGTACAGGGCGATCCAGGTTGGCTTTGGTACCAGGAAAAGAATCAACAAGCCCATGACCGGCCACCTCAAGAAGTCGAAAACAAAATCAGTGGCCCGCATTCTTGAAATCAGGATCGACGACTCCACCAAGTACAAAATCGGTGACAATATTGACGTTACGGTTTTCGCGATCGGAGACACGGTGTCGGTAACCGGATGGACAAAAGGACGAGGATTCAGCGGCGGCATGAAAAGATGGGGATGGTCAGGCGGACCAGCCAGCCACGGTTCAATGGCCCATAGAAGAATCGGTTCTTCTGGTGCCGGTACGTCACCAGGCAGAATATTGAAGAATAAAACCATGCCGGGAAGATACGGCAATGAGCAGATAACCGTTAAGAACCTGCGCGTCGTCAAAGTGGAAAAAGAAAAGAATATGTTGTACTTGAAGGGCGCGGTTCCTGGGGCGCGCAACAGCTATCTGGTGATAACAAAGGACGAGTGATGCAAACTAAGTTATTTGACAAATTGGGAAAAGAAAGCGGAACCATCGAACTAACCGAGAGCCTCTTTAGCCAAAAGACGAGTGAACCTCTGCTCTGGGAGACGGTCAATGTCATATTGAGCAATCGCAGGAAAGGATTAGCCAACACCAAGAACAAAGCGGAAGTTCGGGGTGGAGGCAAGAAGCCATGGCGCCAGAAAGGTATTGGTTGGGCAAGAGCCGGCAGCACGCGTTCCCCGTTATGGAAGGGTGGCGGCGTAACCTTTGGACCAAAACCTCGGGACTATACAGTATCAATGCCCAAGAAGAAAAAGGTAAAAGCACTTCTCGCATCACTCGGTGCTCGGGCGCAGGAAAACAAAATACTGGTCATTGAAGAACTGGTTCTGGATACACCAAAGACGAAGAATTTTGCCGAGATCCTGAAGAGCATAGATTTAAGCAAAACGAAAACACTAGTGGCCGTCGCCGAAATGGACAAGAACCTGCTACTGGCGAGCCGCAATATGCCAAATGTGGATTTGAAAAGGTCCGCCGACATCAATTGCTATGATGTGCTGAATGCTGAATGCCTACTGATCACTAAAAAGGGACTGAAGAAATTGGAGCAAAGATGCGCAACGAAAAAATAATCAAGAAAGCCTTGATCACAGAAAAAGCCGATCGGTTAAGAGAAATGAACTGCTATCAATTCGAGGTCGCGCCAAGCGCAAACAAACGTGAAATAAAAGAGGCGGTCGAGAAACTGTTTAATGTGACAGTAATGGACGTTAAGACCGCCAACTTCCGAGGTAAGCCGAAAAGAATGGGCCTCTCCTTCGGCTACAAAACAGGTTTTAAAAAGGCCACAGTATTCATTAAACCAGGCGAGAAGATTGAGCTGATTGAAGGTGTATGATGGCGATCAAGAAATACAAACCAACCTCACCCGCACGTCGCTTTTACAGTGTCAATAAACCGCCAACCACAAAAACAAAACCTGAGAAATCGCTGACCTACGCTAAAAAACGCAGCGGCGGCCGAAATAATCTAGGCAGGATCACGGCACGGCATCGAGGTGGAGGTCATCGAAAAAAGGTGAGAATTGTTGACTTCAGAAGGGAAAAGAACGATATTCCCGCCATCGTAAAAGCAATCGAATACGACCCAAACCGCAACGCATGCATTGCATTGCTCGCCTATAAAGACGGTGAGAAGCGTTATATTATCGCACCCGATGGCTTGCAGGTTGGTGAGATAATTGTCTCAGGAAACAGCGCACCGATAAAGATCGGTAACTGCTTGGCCCTCCTTAACATTCCATTAGGTGTTGAGATTCATGGTATCGAGCTCACCCCCAAGAAGGGCGCCCAGCTGGTAAGAGGTGCCGGACTGTCATGTCAAATACTCGCCAAGGAAGGCAAATATGCGCATATCAAAATGCCTTCGGGCGAATTAAGATTGATCGATCTACGGTGCCGGGCGACCATCGGCAAGGTCTCCAATGCCCTGTTCTCGAGCATCTCTATCGGCAAAGCAGGCAGGAAACGCCACATGGGTATTCGCCCGTATGTCCGGGGGGTTGCGATGAATCCGGTTGACCATCCAATGGGTGGCGGTGAAGGACGTTCGCACGGCGGTCGTCAACCAACCTCACCGTGGGGTTGGTTGACCAAAGGGAAAAAGACACGAAAAACCCACAAACCATCGGATAAGTTTATTCTCAAAAGGAGAAAGTAATGCCGAGAGCGCTGAAGAAGGGTCCATATGTTGACATAAAGCTTATGAAGAAGATTTCAAAGCTGATCGACAGTGGCGAGAAAAAAATCGTGAAGACGTGGGCAAGAAATTCCATCATCCCCCCAGAGTTTGTCGGGTTCACAATTGCCGTTCATAACGGTAATCGGTTCATTCCGGTGTACATAACCGAAAGAATGGTCGGGCATAAACTGGGTGAGTTCTCTCCGACCAGAACATTTCGCGTACATTCAGGTACACGAAAGACAGAAAAAGAGAGAGAGTTTGAGAAATGATCGCACGCGCAATTAAAAGGTACGAACGTGTTTCACCGCGTAAGGTAAAAATGATTCTCGATGTCATAAAGGGAAAAGGCGTGAACGACGCACGGGCACTGCTACAGTTCCATCCGTCTCGATCTAAGATCCCGATTATCAAGACCCTGAATTCAGCAGTAGCTAACTTCAAGAATACCGTGGGCACGATTCGAGTTGACGACAGTGAACTATACGTTAAAGAAGTGCGGGTGGATGAAGGACCCATGCTCAAACGGTGGAGACCTGGATTTCGTGGAACGGCGGATATGATTCGAAGAAGAACCAGCCACATAACGGTAATAGTTGATTCGTACAAACCAATCGAAAAGAAGGGAGGCTAATGGGACAGAAAACACATCCTATTGGATTTCGTTTAGGCATCACAAAGGACTGGAAGTCTAAATGGTTCGACCAGCAAAATTACGGCAAACTCGTGGCCGAAGACTACGCGATCCGGCGTTATCTGTATCAGCGACTTTCTGATGCAATGCTTTCCGATATCATAATAAGAAGATTATCAAACCGTGTAATAATTTCCATTTACACTGCCCAGCCGGGCAAAGTCATTGGCAAGGGCGGTGAGGAAATCAAGAAATTACGTGAAGAAATTAAGAGTTTGATCGACAAAGACGTCGCTATCAACATTGAAGAAATCAGAATGCCCGAGCTTGATGCCTATTTAGTCGCTCAGAATATCGCGCGTCAGATTCGACAGAGGGTATCACACCGACGTGCTATGAAAAGGGCGATAATTTCGGCGATGAAGATCGGAGCCCGGGGCATTAAAGTTGCCTGTTCAGGTCGATTAGGAGGTTCGGAAATCGCGCGAACCGAGTGGTATCCCGAAGGCAGAGTTCCCCTGCAAACACTCAGAGCCGATATCGATTATGCATGTTCTACGGCATTCACTATTTATGGCACGGTCGGCGTAAAAGTCTGGATTTATAAAGGTGAGGTAGCCTGATGCTCGAGCCCAAGAAGACAAAATACCGCAAGCATCACCGGGGTCGCCGGACAGGTAAAGCAACCAGTGGTAATTCAATAGCTTTTGGCGAATATGGCCTGGTCGCTCTTGAACCCTCATGGGTAACGGCTCGGCAAATCGAAGCCTCAAGGGTGGCAATTGCACATAAGATGAAAAAAGGCGGCAAGCTTTGGGTTAGGATTTTCCCTGACAAACCAGTGACCAAGAAGCCAGCAGAAACGAGAATGGGCAAGGGCAAGGGTGCGCCAGAATATTGGGTGAGCGTGGTCAAACCAGGTCGTATCATACTCGAATTGGAAGGCATGAGCGAAGGTGATGCTCAGCATTTGCTGCGGCTTGCGGCCAACAAGTTTCCCATGAAGACAAGATTCGTGAAACGAGAAGCAGGTGTGAGGTATGAAGGTTTTTGAACTCAGAGAGAAAACACGGGAAGAACTAAAGGACATGCTCAATGGTTTACATCGGGATTTATTCAATCTCCGGCTACGGCGCGGTGCTCAGGAATTGCCTAATCCTCTGAGATTACGTATTTTGCGTCGCGAAATCGCACGCATCCAAACAATCCTACGTGAAGACGAGCTAGGTATTAAGAAACTACTCGAGCCAAAAAAGATAGCACCGAAAGCCAAGAAAGGAGACAAGCGTGCGTAGAAGGAAAATTGGGACCGTGACGAGTGACAAACCCAACAAAACGGTTGTGGTACGAATTACTGATTACACAAAACATCCCCTCTATAAGAAGTACGTGCGCAAGAGAACAAGTGTCTATGCTCATGATGAGAAAAACCAATACAAATCGGGTGACAAAGTCCTGCTTGAAGAGACAAGACCAATCTCAAAAATGAAGCGTTGGCGGGTGATCAGGAGAATTAAGTGATTCAGATCTACTCCCGGCTTAAGGTGTGTGACAACACCGGCGCACGCGTTGCGATGTGCATACGAGTTAGTGGCAGCTCCCGTACGCGGTATGGCTACATAGGAGACATAATTAATGTTTCTATAAAAGACGCCATGCCCAACGCACCGGTAAAAAAAGGTGACAAGGGGAAAGCAGTTATCGTACGCACGAAAAAAGAACATCGTAGGATTGATGGATCATATGTCAGATTCGACGATAACGCATGCGTGTTGATCACTGAGCAGAAAGAACCAAAAGGCACAAGGGTCTTCGGTCCAGTAGCACGTGAACTCAGAGAGAAAGGGTTCACAAAGATAATGTCACTGGCAAGCGAAGTGGTGTAGAAAGAGAGTGGCGACATGACCGGTCAGAAAAAAGCAAAAAACCCTACCTTCCATATCAGGAAGAACGATCTCGTTGAAGTCATCACTGGTGAAGAAAAGGAAAGACGCGGCCGAATTCTAGAAATCATTCCTGAAAAGACAATGGCGATCGTCGAGGGCATTAATCTAGTCAAGAAACATCAACGGGCTCGCTCCCAGACCAAACCGTCTGGAATCGTGACCGTGCCGGCGCCAATTCATGTGTCAAATCTTGTTCTGATCTGTCCAAAATGTGGCAAGAAGGCAAAGGTGGGCATGGAAAAGATTGAGAACAAGCGAGTCAGAATTTGCAGGAAGTGTGGAGAGAGCATTGAATAAAAAGAAGAGCGACGATTATAAGCCGAGACTGAAACAGTACTACCACGGAGAATTACGTAAAACCTTGATGAAACAACTGGGATGTGACAATATTTACCAAGTACCTCAGCTCAAAAAGGTTGTCGTCAATATTGGTCTGGGCGAAGCGGTCAATGATCCAAAAATCCTCGAAATTGTCCGTGATGATATGGCTCGCATCACAGGTCAACTGCCCTTACAAACACGTGCGAAGCGGCCAATATCAAACTTCAAGATCCGTAAGGGCATGATTATCGGGCTTAAGGTAACCTTGAGAGGAATACGGATGTACGAATTCTTCGACCGGTTTATCAACGTCGCCGCCCCGAGAATCAGGGACTTCCGGGGATTTTCCAGAGATTCGTTTGATGGAAGGGGCAGCTACAATGTGGGGCTTTCTGAACAAACTATATTTCCGGAAATTGAATATGATAAGATAAAAAAGGTGTTCGGTATGGACATTGCGATCGTCACTTCAGCAAAGAAAGATTCAGATGCTCAGGCTTTGCTTGAAGGACTTGGTATGCCTTTTGAACGAAAAAAATAGAGGAGCTTAATGGCAACTTTAGCATTAATAAATAAACAAAAGAAATCACCGAAATTCAAAACCCGAAAATACAATCGTTGCTTCAGGTGTGGCCGCGCACGCGCCTACTACCGCAGATTTGGATTGTGCCGCATCTGTTTCCGCGAACTTGCCCTCAAGGGCGAAATACCGGGTGTCAGAAAAGCAACCTGGTAAACCTCGCGGAGCTGACGCTCCGCTCAGCAAACTCGAAATTCGAAACCCTAAATACGAAACAGATTACAATGACAGAATTTCAAAATTTTGAAACTGTGTGTTTTGGTAATTCGAGCATTCGGATTTTGGTATTGTTTAGGATTTCGGACTTCGTGCTTCGGATTTGAGTTATAATTCGCTCTGGCGAATTATAACTCACTCCTTCCTTCCAACGCTCTAGTCAATGTCGTGGTATCCGCCAAGTCCAAATCACTCCCCATGGGTAAACCGCGGGCAATCCTTGTAACCTTGATTCCCAACGGCTTAATTAG
>JBAUFP010000134.1:0-5046 GCA_049679205.1 bacterium
GGTTGGTATGCTCATAACAGAATCATTCTGGCTGGTCGCATCTTACAGAATGGACCTAAGCCCACCATCCTGTAGTGCGATGTTTTTGATAAAGGAATTTTCTTTTTGCTCCAGGTTCAAGCCGTGGATAATAACCGTGGCATCCTCGCCTATCTTCAGCGTGCCTTTGTTTGGATAGAGGATATGCGCACTCGATTTCTTACCAGTCGTGATCCTGTAACCAAGATAAAGATAATAATTCGGAACGGGGTCAAGCCAGTCAGGTCTTAGGGTGGGTGGCTGTACCTTCACTTCATTCTCAAACCATATCAATACAGCGTCAGGTTGGCGAACAACGATTTCTACTCTTCGATTTTCACTTCTACCGTCTTCAGTTTTATTCGAAGCAATCGGGTCTTTTGAACCCAATCCCTGAGTTATAATTCTATCGCCTGCTATATCAAAGTTGTCTGTCAAGTAATCTTTTACTTGATTAGCCCTTTCCTTGGAAAGGGCAAGGTTAGCAGAAGGTGACCCGGTATTGTCTGTATGGCCAGAAATGTTGATCATCAAATTCGGTTCAGCACGTAGCACCTCGGCGAGCATTTTGAGCACGGTTTGGGATTGTATGGTCAACGCCTTTCCGTTCACATCAAAATATACCCTTCCAAGGACCGGGGTACTGTCCGATAGGGGAATTGTGAGAAAACAGAGAACAGCGAGTAAATAAATCAATGCCTCCCTTGATATCTAAGCATATATGATCCTCTTAGCCAATCATTGAGAACAGAAGTATGCGGTTTGCAGGTTACTACCCCATGGGCGACAGGGTGGGTACTGCCTTAATCTCCGCCAACTTTATGTGATTATAATAAAAATAGCAGAATTGTCAAGACTTAAGTCTTGACAAAGATTAAATCGTATTTATAATCTGTTCAGGAGGTAATAATGAGATATACAATGCTATTGATGGTTGTATTCCTTATCGTAAGTGGTTGCTGCACTGTGGCAAGGCCGCCTGGGCAAGTCGTTGCATCGGAAAATAACTTCGAAAATGGGGTCAAACAGTATGAAAAAGGGCACATCAAGCAAGCACTACACCAGTTCGAGAAGGCTATCGAAAAGAACCCTGCTAACTTCAAAGCCTATTATTACTTAGGTCTCTGCTATAAAAGGCAGGGCGCAGCGGAAACGGCCCACAGACATTTTCAGAAGGCCATTGAGCTCAATCCAAGTGATGAGGCATGGGTTTTGAAGGTAAAAGCAGAAATGGGGACCGTAGGTACTGAAAAAGGAAAGAAAAAGTAATCGGACAATGGTATTTGGAGTAGAAAGATCGAATCATAAAAGGGAGGATGTTATGAAGAAAATCCCAATAATACTTATATTGTTGTTTGTTGTTTCGTCTGTGAGTGCCAAGGCTATTGGCAGGTCGTTGATTGAACTAGGCCCAAAAGCTAGTGTTTACATAAATGACGGTGTCCAATTTGGCGTTGGTGTTGAGGCTGTGGTTAACCCGCTTCGAAACATTGGTTTCAGGTTTGACCTTACTGAAGTCCTCTTCGATCCGACGACATTCTACTTTAATCGTGAAGGCTCAATCGATGCATTTGTTTATATGCCACTGCAGAATATGCAATTTTACTTTCATTCGGGTATTGGTATAAAGATCCATGAAACTGGAACTGATACACAAACGCGCTATTCAATTAGGGGTGGTATTGGCCTGAATTACCCTTTAAACCCGAAGACTCGTCTCTTTGTCGAACCAGGGATTGTCTTTGCGGGTAATGGTGAAACGGATGTATCATTCCGTGTATCTGCTGGTGCAAGATTCGGCATAATAAAATGAGGAATTGCGGGTCTGACCCCTTATCTTCTAACGGCGGCGAATAGCTTTTGTTATTTCTTTCTGATATGCAAACATGCCGAAAATGCCGCCGGTGTGAACAAAGACAACTTTTCTGTAGAGGTTTTTTCTAATATCTTTTAGCATTCCATGGAATGTTTTCCCAGTGTAAACAGGCTCTAAAATGATTCCTAATTTCGCAACATCCCTGATGGTCCTTAATTCCTCGGGATAGGGTATACCATAACCTCGGCCAACGTAGCCATCAATGAGGTGAATATCATTAATGGAGATTTCTACTGGTAAATTGAATGCTTCAATTGCTTTCGTGCAAATTCCGAATATTCTCTCTCTGAAATACTCAATGGTATCGCAGACAATCACTCCATTCAGATCGATCTTTAAGTTCAGCAATTTCTTGCCGAGCAATAATCCTGCATAAGTGCCTCCAGAACCGACTGCACAGTAGATAGCCTCTATCTGTTGCTGTCTGATGATATCTGCCATCTCCTTCATACAATCAAGATAGCCCAGAGCTCCGATTTCATTAGAGCCGCCCTCAGGTATAACATACGGTTTTTTCCCTTTTCGCCTCAACTTTTGTGCGTATTTTCCCATAATTTCCGAACGCCTCTCATATTGAGAAGGTGTGACGTACTTCACTTCTGCACCGAGGAGCTCATCGAGCAAGAGATTTCCACTATAGATCTTATGCGGGTTTCCGCGGACGCGAAGGAATAGATGGCATTCAAATCCAAAATGCTGTGCAAATGCCGCACTTGTGCGGCAGTGATTTGATTGAACCGCACCACAGGTAACAAGTGTATCACACTTTTTTCTCTTTGCATCGGCAATCAGATATTCAAGTTTACGAGCTTTATTGCCTGAGATGAGCAGGCCGTTTAAATCATCGCGCTTAACAAAAACCTGTGTTTTTGTTCTCAATCCCTTTAACGCTTCAAGGGGAGTCTCTATTGTGAGTTTTGCTGGTTTTAGTGGTTTCATTTTGTATCCTATATTATAAAATTATCCGAGTCAAATCAAGAGGGGGACAAGCATACATTTTTGCACTTTCTATTAATGGTAAGATATCTGGTTCACCTCGTTAGTCCACCTTATGCAGGATTCCGATTCAAGATAACCCAGAGTAACAAACATCGGGGGGCGTTGGATCTGCAAAAAGTGTAAAAGTGTATGCCTGTCCCCAGGACTCAGGACTACCTGGCACAAGGAGATACAGAAAAAGAGTAGTTACTCGCTAGGCCTTGTAAAATAAGCCAGCGACCAGAGTCGAACTGGTGACCTGCGATTTACGAAACCGCTGCTCTGCCAACTGAGCTACGCTGGCGTTGCGCATTGGTCCAGTAAATGTGGAGCAATGCGTCAATCTATTTTCTGTTTGATTATACCAAAACGGAGCGCAAAGTCAACTGCTTCACCAATGCGCAGTAATTAGGTCATTATGTCACTATGTCATTCGATAAGTGGCATCTATCTTCTCGACGCGCTGCGCTTGCTCGAAAAATGATTTTGCTTAACCCCTTGACGAGAAAGTCAGTTTGATTATAATATAATAGAATCACGATGGGAGGCCATCCAAAGGGTTTTGTCCCTCGGTAATGCCTCCTTTTCTATTTCTTCTTTTTTTCCCTCCGTGAGTAAGCAAGTTTATTCTTCAGATTATTCATGAACACAATGTTGTCCATCATTTTTCGATATAATGATGAGAATTTGTGTTTGTTCGGGATCATCAACTTCAGTAATTTTCGATTTTTGGATAAGTAGTCGACAAGGCAATGAAAATCTCCATCGCCGGTTACGATAAGTGCTTTAGAAAAATGCTTATATTCGATCATGGTATGTAGTACAAGTTCAGCGTCAACATTACCTTTGGGCACGCCACTTGGCAAAGTCAGGGTGGGTTTGAAGACCAATATGTAACCACTCTTCTGTAGTTGAGTGTACATGTCTTGGTTTTCTGCAACGTATCCTATGAACAAAAATGCCTTCGTTATGTCATACTTGTCTTTTAGATACTTCCTGAATTTCCGAAAATCGAGGATCCATCCCGTATCCCGAATGGCCAGATTTAGATTCTGGCTGTCGATGAACGCATAGTTGTTTGTTGTTTTCTTGCGTTTTTGTTTTTTCTTCCTCATAATAATATTGCAGTAGTGCTATAGACAAAACTGTCTTCGCGTTCCATCTTTCCTTTTGTGAGTATATGCAGTGAGGCGGGTATGTCAATCCATGATTTATGTTGTCATCTGAAATGGGCATCTTCTCGACGCAGTCGGCTCTGCCTCCTTTGCTCGAAGAATAATACTGAATAAAGTCATTATGTCACTATGTCATTAGGTCATTCGGTTGTTGAGATGTTGAGATTGTTTCGTCGCCCCTTCTCATATTAACCTAATGATATGATAAAGGGACTCCTCGCAATGACAGTTTTGTTGGGAGTACTGCTAAACATTAGGAATCTGGTTTTGTCTAAACAATAGAAATCTCGTGGTGTTTGTTGACAATATGAGATTAATCCATATAATTAGGTGAAAAAAGCATGTTACAGCAATTTTTAGGCAAAATATTCGGCACGAAGGTCGAACGCGAGTTGAAATCGCTTTGGCCAATTGTCGACCAAATCAACTCATTTTACGAAAAACTAAAAGACGCAGATCTACTCAAACACACTGAAGACTTCAAGAAACGCATTAAGGATGGTGAGGTTCTAGACAGCATCATGCCCGAGGCGTTTGCCGTGGTTAAGGAAGCCTGCCGCCGGCTCCTGGGTCAGAAATGGCAGGTGGTTGATATTGAAACCGAATGGAATATGGTGCCTTTTGATGTACAGCTGATAGGCGCTATTGTGCTTCATCAGGGTAAGATCGCGGAAATGAAGACCGGTGAAGGTAAAACTCTGGTTGCGACCATGCCGCTGTATCTCAACGGGCTTTCTGGCAAAGGCGCTCATTTGATCACAGTAAATGATTATCTGGCGCGGCGTGATCGCGAATGGATGGGTAAGGTCTATGAATCAGTGGGCATGACCGTGGGCGTACTCCAGCAGGGCATGGAACAGCAAGATAGGATCCAGGCTTATCAACGTGATATAACATACGGTACTAACAACGAGTTCGGTTTCGATTATCTCCGCGACAACATGCCCTTTCACCCCGACAGCCGGGTGCAGAGAGGTTTCGATTTCGCCATAGTCGACG
>JBAUFP010000135.1:0-3111 GCA_049679205.1 bacterium
AATAATACAAGGAAGAATCAACAATATCCACCACTTCATACGCAATACTCCTATACATTATTATAAGAGTGAAATAACGGTTGTCAAGGGGCGAAATGACCAGGTAATTTCGAATTTCGAAATGCGAATTACGTTCGCTTCGCGAATTGATTACGGCGATAAAAATCTAGATTACACTGATTAGGAAAAACGCGTGGCGCAAGGCGTTTAGCGTATTTCGTCTGGCGTATGGTGAGATTGCTTCGTCGTCCCGTATCATATTTCAACAATAATATGATAACGGGACTCCTCGCAACGACAGGTGTGGTTGTTGGCATAACGGATACTGGGAGAAGCGGAGATCATCTAGGTTATTGTACTCGGGCTACCAGGTGATTATCAGATCCTCGTCCGGGAAGAAAGCTTTTATGGGAATTGAATAACGGCGATATCCATTAATGTTCACAGGCTCGGGAAATGAATAATTTACATTGATCGCCAACGTCTCTGGTGCGATAATAGCAAAGCTTGCCTCTTTGATCGGCCTTTTCCATACTTTTGTCGTGGTTGTTATATACCTGAAGAAATGCGCGTCAATTTGCTGTTCATACGTTATCCTGAACGAATCAATACTATTCGGCCTCAACGAAAGCGAAAAATAAATCCCGGCTGAATCCTTTTCAAACGGACAGCCGATCGAAATCGTATCCGGAAAATCATGATTCGAATCAACCGGGAAGGGATAATAGAACTTAATGCGTTTGCCGATCTCGGTCAGGTTCTTGAAATAATAGACACCAGTGACTCTCACCCTGGCGTCCAGCACCTCGATCGTTACTTCTTCCTTGAAAAAATCAATCGGCGGTGTCTGCTGGCATACGCAAAAGATCATCAAGCAGAACAACAATATGAATCTAAACCCCATCTTTCACTTCCATAACCGCTCCACGATTATACCTGATTAGCCTCGAACCGTCAATCTTTACAGTAAACATATCGTTTAGACCGCCACATACGTACAAAGCTACTAAGGGACTACGCCAATTGGCGTAGTCCCTTAGTATACAGGCAAGGCTACCCCTTGATTTCACGAAGAATATCAGTAACATCATGGAAGGAGGAAGCATGAAAAAATCCATTCTTATAATACTATGCATTACCGTTTTTCTTTCTGCAAAAAGTGAAAAGGCCTTTCGCTTTGCCATAGTGGGCGACCGCACCGGCAGCGCGGTTGACCAAGTGTTCGAAGAGATAATTGATGAGATCAAGCTGCTCGATCCGGATTTCGTGATGTGCGTCGGCGATCTGATCGAAGGCTACGAATCAGATACAACAGTCATGTATGCTCAATGGGATTCGCTCCTGGCAACTATTGAAACATTGCCGTGCAAGTTTTACTTTGTGGCGGGCAATCATGAGCTACAGAACGAGACCGACCGCGCTATATATGAAGAGAAAACCGGCTTCAAGCGTTACTACTCATTTAATTACGGCAACAGTCATTTCATCATCCTGGATAATTCTATGACTTACTGGGCACAACCCCAGGAAATGGGGGCTGAACAGCTCACGTGGTTGGGAAAAGACCTGGAAAAACATAAGCAAATGGACAACATCTTCGTGTTTTACCACATACCAACTTATATCTACGCATTGCGTGAGAGTAGGACCGACACCCTTGCTCAGATATTCGAAAAGTACGGTGTGGACGCAGTATTCACCGGCCACCATCACGAATACTCGTATTTGAACCGGAATAATATTGAATATATCAATGTCGGGAGCTCAGGCGGTGGCATGTCGACGAATGACCCCGCACGCGGCCACTTTTATCATTATCTAATGGTCTCAGTAAGAGGGCAGCAACGCAATGTCGCGGTGCTCAAAAAAGAAAGCGCATTACTGCGGAATGTTGTTACTTTGAATGACATCCGGATTATTCGCCAACTCGACGAGCAGGCTATTATCATTGACGACTGCGTGGTTGATGAAGATGCAGAGAATTTTACCCAGACGGTTAAAGTTACCGTGAATAACTCCGGACCGGACTCGCTAACCCAGCCCATGCAATGGCAGGTTGATCCGACACGCTATACCATAACGCCAAGCGAGATGCCGCTGGCTATCGCCTCTGAGGAGGAGAAAGAATACACGTTTGACCTGACCGTCATGAATGGCTCCGATCTTTTCCCCTTACCGACTTTCAACCTTGCCTACCCATTCACCTATGGTAAAGTTTGCACACTATACAATTTCCTATCATTGAAGCGGCACAAATTCATCGATGAACTAACCTCGCCGCCAATCATCGACGGAAGGCTCGATGACCTGATATGGCAAGCTGTTTCACCGATCACACATTTCGCCCATTTTGACGGCAGCGCCGCCACATCGATCGAAAAAACCGAGATCTATTTTGCTTACGACAATGATAATCTCTACTTTGCCGCACGCTGTCATGAAAGTGACTTCTCGCAATTACATGCCGAGACTTATGACCATGATGGCACGACCTATACCGATGATAATGTCTGGCTCTTCTTTGATAGTAATCTGGACCAGGAAACATATTATCAGGCGATCATCAACTGCAATGGCGCGGTTTTCGACCGAAGCTGCCGGGTAATAGAGGGCACAGTCACGCGCGACTTATCTTGGAACGGCGCATGGGAAGTGGCATCAGGCCGCGAGGACAATGCCTGGACATTAGAATTCAAAATCGCCAAACAAGAACTGGCCCCGTACAATGAAGACAAATGGGGATTCAATATGCGCAGGCTGCAGACACGCCTGAATGATGCCGGCAACTGGTCGATTCCTTTCGCCCACGCACCGCAGTATTTTGGGATCATTGAATTCCGTTGAGAACACAATGTGTTCTCATTATTACTGAGATGAAAGACAGATTACGGAGATAGGCAGGCAAATCCTACCCCTGTAGTTACCTGATTTATCAGGTTGCCTGAAAACTGTCGTAGACACCCTATACCACTTGGTATGAAGCTTCAAACTGCCCAATGAATTGGGCAACTACAAATAACTGTGAAACGCTTTTTTGTTTTCGCAATTCGCTTTTCGAAATTCGAATTTACAGAATTGTATTGTCGTTCAATCTGGTACGGCCGAAAAATA